>DVLN01000205.1 GCA_018715465.1 Candidatus Faecivivens stercorigallinarum
ATCCTGCTGCATAAAATACCGGAAAGCGGAAAAACTCTTTTTCGTAAGAGAATTCCCTGCCTTCGCCAAGCACAACCATTCCCTGTCAAAGGCGGGTTTGTACCATACAGAAAGGAACGGTGTTTTTCAAGTGAAGCATCCCAACAACAACCAAAACATGAAAGAAGGGGAAACCATGCGCGGTTACAACTATAACAGCAATTCCTCCCCCAACGCACAGAATATGCGCAGTACCTCTCCCGATATGCCGCTGGAATCGGACAATGTAAAGGTCGACCTGTCGACCGACCCGTTAGATGGGCTGGACAGTCAGAATGAGACCGGCAGCTGCACCGGCGCAGAATTCGGCGGATATTCCCGCTACTCCAATGGCTATACCGGCAACCCCGGTGAAATCCATGCCAAAAACAGCATCCATCCGGCACAGAATACCGACAGCTATTCGATCGGTAAAAAAGAAAAAAGCGGCAAAGCAGGACTGTTTCTGGCGATTGCCGTCAGCGCGGCGGCTCTGGGAGCTGTCGGTCTGCTGGCGACAGGTGAACTGCCGACCGACGACGGTACAGACGGCACACCTTCTTCCTCAATGACAGCCCAGCTGCCGGAAGAAAGCGAAGAACAAGATACACAGGTCGACGCAGAACAGGAGGATATCCCCAAGACAGAAAACTTTGTCTTGGATTATCAGGCTTCCTCTGAAACGGATGCAACCGAAGAAACAGCCCAGCTGCCGTCTGAAACGGAAACGGAAGAAACCGCTGAAAATGACGCTGCCGACACGACAGAAACCGCCTCTGTACCGGAAGAAACAACCGGGGAGGAAGCAGCCCAGACAGGCGCTGCCTCAGTATCGACGCCTTCTACCCCTGAAAGTTTTGTCGCACCGCTTGCCAGCATGACGGTCACCCAGCCGTTCAGCTGCGGCGAACTGGTAAAATCCAAGACGCTCGGGGAATGGCGGACACATGATGGTCTTGACCTTGCCGCCGCCGAAGGAGAAGATGTACTGTCCATCGCAGACGGACTGGTCGAAGCAGTTGAGAAAGATGCCCGGTGGGGGAATACCGTCACCGTCAACTATGGGGATTATACCGCTTATTACTACGGACTGGGTGACACCATTGCCGTTCAGGCCGGGGAAAATGTAACCGCCGGTCAGAAACTGGGCGAAGCGGGCAACTCCTCTCTGATTGAATCGGAAGAGGTTCCCCATCTCCACATCGGCATCCAGAAAGAAGGCAGCTGGGTCGATCCTGCCCTGCTGCTGGGACTGGACGAAGGCGCGTCGGAAAGTGAATCCGCCGAACCTTCATCCGAAAACTGACCAGCTGATATCCGGCAGATTGTTTTCTTCTTGATCCCACTATGCCGATCGCATAAACCTGAAATGTTCCCAAATCAAGAGGTTTTCCTCTTTGTTTGGGAACATTTTTATTTTCAAAAGGCAAAATATCCAGAAGGCCGCTTGTTGTGCCATCCAGAGCATGCTATAATAAATGTAAAATCGTGCAGCTGAAGGAGATTTAAGAATGGACATCCTTGTCATCTTCAAAACGATGATCAAACTGCTGTTGCTTCTATTGCTGGGCTATCTGCTCAACAAGGTCAGCATACTCGACCAAAATACCAGCAAGAAGCTGTCCAGCCTGATCGTAAACGTTACAACCCCTCTGTTGATTTTAAGCTCTGTCTGTGCCAACAGCGGCGGCGACAGGCTTTCGGTACTGCCGGTGCTTGGAGCAGGTTTTCTGATGTACCTGGGGCTGATTCTCTTTGGTGAGCTGGCGGCAAGACTGCCTGTCTTCAAAAAGGAGAACCGCGGAATCAACGCCTGCATGATGGTCTTTTCCAACAACGCATTTATGGGAATTCCCGTTTTGCAGTCGATCTACGGAATTGAAGCCATCTTTTACAATTCGATCATCAATTTCCCTTACAATATCTTTATCTACTCATACGCCGTTTTGCGATTGAACAGCAAAAGCGGGGAAGGAAAAAACAAAATAAAATTCAAGTCGATGCTGACGCCGGGATTTATCCTGATGCTGCTCTGTCTGGTCATCTTTCTGACCGGTATCCCGCTGCCGGAACTGGTGGTGGAAAGCTGTGAGATGGTCGGAAGCATTACCTCTCCGCTGTCGATGCTGGTGCTGGGGGCTACTGTGGCAATGTACCCGCTGAAAAGCTCCCTCAAAGATATCCGGTGTTATGTATTCTCTCTCTTCCGGCTGCTGATCATACCGCTGATCGTATTGCTGGTATGCAGAGGTTTGCAGATCGACCCGTTTTATACCGGAATTGCCGTGCTCTCCTGTGCAATGCCTGTCGGATCAATGGTACTGATGATCGCCAACCAGTATGGCGGTGATACCGAAACCATTTCCAGGAACATCCTGGTGACAACCGTCCTGTCGGTAGTCACCATCCCGCTTGTGGCGGCTATCCTGACAATGTAAATGAAAATCGGACGGCGGAGATTGAAAATCCGCCGTTTTTATTTTATAATATGAATATCATCTGGCTATAATACCACGACAGGAGGCTGATCATCATATGCACCCCAACTCCGACTGGCAAACAAACCAGCAACATCCTTCCGAAAATGAACAACAGCACCAGAACAACGGGGAATGGTCCGGCATCCGGCCGGAACAGCGCGCATATAACCGCAACCATGGTTTTTCCCCATTTACCGGGGGAACAAATGGCGGATGGCTGGAAATGACGCCGGTCCAGGCGGCTAAATACCAGCTGAAACGGGCAATTAAAAAGCTGCTGCCGGCCATGCTGATCTTTCTGGTCGCAGAATATGCCGCACTGTATGCCATCTCCTATCTGATCGACCTGGCACTCTCCCAGCAGATCATGCTGTCAATGACCAGCGGCCTGCAATTCCCGCAGGGCACCTATTTCGGGATGCGCAACGGGCTGTATACCCTTCTGACCGGCTATCTGCCGGTGGTGATTGGTGAGCTGGCCGCTATCCTCTATCTGTTTGGCATCACCCGCATTCCGTTTGGCAAGCTGTTTTGCAGACCGCAGCTGCCGATACGGCGCAGTCAGGATAATGCCCCACCGTCAAAAATCGGACAGGCCGGCTGGATTCTGTTCGCGGCACTGGCGGGAATCGGATTTTCGATGATCGGGCAGCTGTTGGCCATGATTGAGCTGAATTTGTTGTATACCATCAATTTTCCTTTTTATACCCCCAGTTTCTCAACGGATGGATACAACATCCTGGACACTGTGCTGGTCAACCTGTATGTCTGTGTCCTCGGGCCGGTGCTGGAGGAAGTGATCTTCCGGGGATTCCTGCTGAAAGGGCTGCAGCGGTTTGGCGTCTCTTTTGCGGCGGTCTTTACCGCGCTGCTGTTTACCCTCTATCATATGAACCTTGTGCAGCTGTTTGTCCCGCTCATCATGGGACTGTTCCTCGCACAGCTGACCATCCGCACAGGGTCACTGATCCCTGCGATCTGCTGCCACATCCTGAACAACTCCTTTGCAACGCTGGCTGACATGATCATGCCGGCAAGCGATATCTGGTCATGGGTCTTCCTGATCGTCGAGTCGGCCGTTTTTATCGGCATTCTGGGTATCTTCTGGGTCTTTTACGGACGGGAGTTTTCGCCCATCCTCAAATGGCGCCACCCCGTCCTGAAGCTGTCCGCTCAGGTCGGCACCGCGATGACCACCTGGCCCTGCATCCTGCTGATGGTGGTTTATGTGGGCACCATCCTTGCCAGCTCACTGATGACGATGATTGGATACTGACAGGAGGAGATCATGAAAAACAACCATCATCTGCCTGCGCAGGAACGGTGGGATCTGCTCGACCACAACCGGGTCCCAACTGGAAAAACGCTGTGCAGGGGAGAAAAAATACCTGCCGGAATCTATCATATCGTCGTACTGGGGTGGATCGTCAACTCCAGCGGAGAATTTCTGATTTCCAGACGGTCCCCCCAAAAAAGCAACCCGCTTTTATGGGAAACGACTGGGGGCGCCAAACAGGCAGGTGAAGACAGCCTCAAAGCAGTCATGCGGGAGATTAAGGAAGAAGTTGGAATAGATGTTTCCAGAAACCGTCCGGTTTTTTTAGGAACCCGGCAACGCCTGGAGCGGATTTATTTTGACTGCTGGATGTTTTTCAAGGATTTTCCGATTGAGGCGGTCAGATTACAGCAGGGTGAAACCTGTGACGCCCGCTGGGTCAACGACGATACCTTTTTACAGATGATACAAAAAGGACAGGTCACCCGCGCCTCTACTGAATTTTTCCCATTGATGAAAGGTTGGCGGGACTTACTTTTTAAAAATGAAAACTTTCAATCACTTTCGGGAGAATGAGCTTTCCCGCCGGATCATGGGTTGACCTTTTCCGGCGGGTATTTTTATAAACCAAACAGGAGGAGCGCAGAATGAATATCCACAACAATACGTCTGCCAAGCTGCGGGCAGATGCCGACGAGATCATCCGCCAGTCCATCCACGCTGTACTGCCCGATGCGGCAGTCGCCAGAGCACTTACAGGAATGAATTTCCCGGGAAAAATCTATCTGGTTGCAATCGGAAAGGCAGCCTGGCAGATGGCACGGGCTGCGGTCGATCACCTGCCGCGTCCGATTGAAAGCGGTATTGTCATCACCAAATATGGGCATACTGATGGCGATATCCCCCGATGCAGGCTGTATGAAGCCGGCCATCCGGTGCCTGACCAGAACTCTTTTACGGCGACGCAGGCTGCGGTCGATCTGGTCAGACAGGCAGGGGAAGGAGATACCGTCCTGTTTTTGGTATCCGGCGGCGGCAGCGCGTTATTTGAACAGCCGCTGGTGTCCGGTGAAGAATTGCAGGATATCACCGGACAGCTGCTGGGGAGCGGCGCCGATATCGTCGAAATGAATACCATCCGCAAACGCCTTTCCGGTGTCAAAGGCGGAAGGTTTGCGCTTGCCTGCGCACCCGCACAGGTATATACCATCGTTTTATCGGATATTCTGGGGGACCCGCTGGATATGATCGCATCCGGGCCGGCTGTGCCGGACAGTTCCACCTGTGAAGATGCCCTGCGGATCGTGGAAAAATACCGGCTGAGGGTAAGCCCGGCGGCAATCGACTGCCTGCATCGGGAAACCCCGAAGAGCCTTGACAATGTACAGACAGTGATTACCGGCAGTGTAAGGGAACTCTGCCGCGCGGCAGAACAGGCGGCAGCTGCGCTTGGATATACGCCCATCCTGCTGACCGACCGGCTCTGCTGTCAGGCGCGGGAAGCAGGCAGCATGCTTGCCTCCATCCTGAAAACCCATGCACAGGATAACCATTCGCTTGCCTTTATCGCGGGCGGGGAAACCGTCGTCCGGCTGACAGGAAGCGGCAAGGGCGGCCGCAATCAGGAACTTGCACTCGGTGCCGCGGAAGGCATCGCAGGAATCGAAAACGCAGCCGTTTTCAGCGTCGGAAGCGATGGAACCGACGGTCCGACCGATGCCGCTGGCGGATATGCCGACGGATATACCTGCCGGAAGCTGGCTGAATCCGGGCTGTCTGCCTATGAGTTCCTCGAAAACAACGACGCTTTCCACGCGCTTCAAAAAACTGGCGGGCTGATTATCACCGGTCCGACCGGCACCAATGTCAACGATGTGGCAGTCGGGCTCCTGAGAGTGGAATAAAATTTTTATCCTGGCTTGCAATCCTTCCTTTTTGCGCGTATAATAATCTTGCTGAAAGGTGCGCTGTATCCATTTTTCCGACTGCGGCAGCGGAAAAACACGTTTCTCCGGGAATCGAAACGTCTGTCACGGAACGGCAGCATACTGCATCCCAGTCCCGCAGACTGAAAGCAGGTTCAGCACAGAAAGGAAAACTGAATATGGAAAGAAAAGCTTCTGCATCGACCCTCTCGATGGTACAGCTGGCGCTGTTCTCCGCGATTATCCTTGCAATGGCATTTACCCCGGGGCTTGGGTATATTCCCCTGGGCGTGACCAGAGCGACGATTATCCATCTGCCGGTCATTATCGGCGGTATCTTACTCGGACCTAAAAAAGGCGCGTTTCTCGGCGGTGTATTCGGCCTGACCAGCCTGATCAACAATACCATCAACCCGACGGTTACATCCTTTACCTTTTCGCCTTTTTATTCCGGCGGAAACTTGTGGAGCCTTGTAATTTGCTTTATTCCGCGGATCCTGATTGGCGTCGTCGCTTATTACGTATATAAAGCGCTTTGCCTGTTATGGAAAGCGGCTGGGAAGCAAAAGAACAATCTGTTTGACATTGTGTCACTCGGAGCAGCCGGTCTGCTGGGTTCAATGACCAACACAGTATTGGTCATGGGTCTGATTTATTACTGCTTTGGAAAGAGCTATGCAGCCGCCAAGGGCATCGGCTTTGAAGCCCTGTATGATGTGATTCTGGGGGTAGTCGCTGTCAACGGCGTACTGGAGGCACTGGTTGCGGCGGTGATTACCGCTGTAGTATGCAAGGTCCTGCTCCGTGTTCTGAAAAAGCAGGCAGTTTAATTTTCTGAGAATTGTACAATATGGCAGACTGTCCCGGCAGTCTGCTTTTTCTGTTTTTATCTGCAGCTGCATAACTTGAATTCAAATACCATTTTGGATATAATGGTAAGAGAATATAATTTTTTAAAGGGGAGAAACGACATGATTCTTGCGCTGGATGCGGGCAATACCAATATCTGCGTCGGATGCGTGGATACCAACGGGCCGTTGATGACCGCCCGGATTGCAACCGACCGAATGAAAACCGAGGACGAGTACGCGGTTATTCTGGGAAGTATTTTGCAGATGAACCATATCCCCCTGGAAGAAATCTCCGGCGCAATTATCTGCTCGGTCGTTCCGCCGGTCAACCGCATGCTGATGCTCGCGGCTGAAATGGTCATCGGCAAAACCCCGATCCTGATTCGTCCCGGCATCCGTACCGGGCTGAAACTGCTGGTGGACAACCCCGACGCGCTCGGAAGCGACCGGATTGTCGATACTGTCGCCGCATACCACCTCTATGGAAAACCGGCCGGTAAAACCGCCATCGTGGTGGACATGGGAACGATGACCACTCTTTCGGTCGTCAGCAAAAATCAGGAATTTCTCGGCGGCGTCATCTGCCCCGGCATCCGCATCTCCCAGCGCGCACTGGCACAGAATACCTCTCAGCTGCCCTCCATCAGCCTGGAAGCCCCCGCTCATGCAATCGGGAAAAATACCGTCGAGTGTATGAAAAGCGGCGCGATCTTCGCTACAGCCGCAACTGTGGACGGTCTGATCAGACGGATTCGCCGGGAACTGGCGGAAGAACAGCCGCCTCTGGTGATCCTGACCGGCGGAATGTCGGGACGAATTGCGCCTTATTGCAGAGAAGAGGTTATTGTAGACAGTGACCTATTGCTAAAAGGACTGGGAATTCTCTACCGGAAAAACACACCGGGGAAAAGGGGGCAGGAAAAATGATACTGGCAGCAGACGTATCTAATGCTTATATTTCACTCGGGTGTATCGGAAACAGGGGGACTTATTTCACCTCCCGGTTTGCCACCATCTCCAACAAGACAGAAGATGAATATGCCATTGATTTCCTGCGAACGCTGGAGCTCAACGGTGTCCCCAGAGAAAAGCTGGAAGGCTGCATCATTTCGTCGGTCGTTCCGCCGATGAACTTTGTCCTGACGCGGGCAATGGAGATGGTGACCGGCAAAACACCGCTTCTGATCGGACCGGGTGTCAAAAACGGGCTGAATATCCGCATCGAAAACCCATCCCAGCTGGGCAGCAACCTTGTCGTCGACGCGGTGGCGGCACTCGACCGATACAGGGCACCGATGATTATTTTCGATATGGGGACGTCAACCACCGCTTCGGTCATTGACCGTCAGGGACGGTATATCGGCGGCTTTATCAGCCCTGGTGTACGGATTTCACTGGAAGCGGGTGCATCCGGTACTGCTCAGCTGCCCAGGGTCGGGCTGGAAGCACCTCAAACGGTGATTGGACACAATACCGTTCACTGCCTGCAATCCGGTGCTGTCTATGGAACAGCCGGGCTGATTGATGGAATGATTACCCGCATTGCAGAAGAACTGAACGAACCGGAGGACCAGCTGACAGTGATTGCAACCGGCGGCGCACTGGAAAAAACAATTACCGCCTGCTGTGAACATCCGATTATTTTTGATGACCAATTGGTACTGCACGGGCTATGGCTGATCTGGCAGAAAAACCAGAACGGACGCCGCTTAAAAGAAAACAAGTAAACTTCTGCACCCATTTTGATGATCGGACACCTGTGGGAAAACCCGCGGGTGTCTTTTTTACAAAAAAAGTTCTGATCGCTGTAACGAATACCATTTTTTTACGTCTAACAGATGAACACCCGGACAAAATTGAACAGGTTTACTTCCTGTCCCAGCCGGTCAACGAACTGTCTTATGACCAGCTGACCCAGCTGTTTGCCAATCATCCTGAACAGTTTACCCTTTTATGGGAAAAGCAATAACGCCAAATGCCAAAAATCCCGCCCACCAAAACAGTGGACGGGATTTCGTCTTTATAAGCTGTAACAGGGAAGGGGTGGATTAGTACATTCCGCCCATGCCGCCTGCTGCGGGAGCTGCAGGGGGTTCCGGTTCCTTGATATCAGTAACCAGGCTTTCGGTGGTCAGAACCATTGCGGCAACCGAAGCAGCGTTCTGCAGTGCGCTTCTGGTAACCTTGGTCGGGTCGACGATACCGGAAGAAATCATGTCGCAGTATTCTTCCTTGTATGCGTCAAAGCCGTAGCCGACTTTGCCGGAGGTCAGAATCTTGTCGATGATGACGCTGCCTTCCAGACCAGAGTTGAGCGCGATCTGACGGACGGGTTCTTCCAGTGCTTTCAGAACAATGCTGACACCGGTCTTTTCGTCGCCGGAAACTTCATCCATGCAGGCCTTGACAGCGGGAATTGCGTTGATCAGAGCGGTTCCGCCGCCTGCAACGATACCTTCCTCAACAGCAGCCTTGGTAGCAGCCAGCGCGTCTTCGATGCGCAGTTTCTTTTCCTTCATCTCGATCTCGGTTGCAGCGCCAACCTTGATGACAGCTACGCCGCCAGCCAGTTTCGCGAGTCTTTCCTGGAGTTTTTCCTTGTCAAACTCGGAAGTGGTGGTTTCCAGCTGTGCACGGATCTGATGCACTCTTGCAGCAATTGCATCCTTGTCGCCGGAACCGCCGACAATGGTGGTGGTTTCCTTCTTGACAACAACCTGTCTTGCATGGCCCAGCATATCCATTGTGGTGTCTTTCAGCTCAAGACCCAGCTCGGAGGTGATGACCTGGCCGCCGGTCAGGATTGCGATATCCTGCAGCATTTCTTTTCTTCTGTCGCCAAAGCCAGGAGCTTTGACAGCAACAACATTGAATACGCCGCGCAGTTTGTTCAGAATCAGGGTGGTCAGAGCCTCGCCCTCGATATCCTCAGCAATAATCAGCAGCTTCTTGCCCGACTGAACCAGCTGTTCCAGCAGGGGAAGGATATCCTGAATGTTGGAGATCTTCTTGTCGGTGATCAGGATGACCGGATCGTCCAGAACAGCCTCCATCTTGTCGGTATCGGTTGCCATGTAGGGGCTGAGGTAGCCGCGGTCAAACTGCATGCCTTCGACAACTTCAGAATAGGTCTCAGCAGTCTTGGATTCTTCCAGCGTAATAACGCCGTCGGTGGAAACCTTTTCCATAGCCTCAGCAATCAGCTGGCCAACGTCTTCGTTGCCTGCGGAAATGGTGGCAACTCTCGCGATATCAGCAGAGCCTTCCACCATCTTGGAGTTTGCGATAACAGCGTTGACAGCAGCGTCAACAGCTTTCTGGATGCCTTTCTTGACGATCATGGGGTTGGCGCCTGCGGCAACATTCTTCATGCCCTCACGAATCAGAGCCTGTGCCAGCAGGGTAGCGGTTGTGGTACCATCACCAGCAGCATCATTGGTCTTGGTCGCAACTTCCTTGACCAGCTGTGCGCCCATGTTCTCAAAGGGGTCTTCCAGCTCGATTTCCTTTGCAATGGTGACACCGTCATTGGTGATCAGCGGAGCGCCGTACTTTTTATCCAGAACAACGTTTCTGCCTTTCGGGCCAAGGGTGATTTTAACGGTATCAGCCAGTTTGTCGATACCGGTCTGAAGTGCTTTTCTCGCGTCTTCGCCATAAATAATCTGCTTTGCCATTGTGCATTACCTCTTTCTCTTACAGATTGAATCGGATCATATATGGACCCTGGAATTATTCAACAATTGCCAGAACTTCCGACTGACGGACAATGGTGTACTCCTCGCCGTCCAGTTTGACTTTGCTGCCGGAATACTGACCGACCAGCACCTTGTCACCGACTTTCAGTTCCATCGTCACTTCATGGCCATCAACCATGCCGCCCTTGCCTACTGCGACAACTTCAGCAACGGAAGGTTTTTCCTTTGCCGCACCTGCGAGGATGATACCACCCTTGCTGACCTCTTCAGCTTCAGCCATCTTTACTACTACTCTGTCTGCCAGCGGTTTGATATTCATATGAAAGCCTCCTGTATTCATTTTAGCTATGTTTATCATTTTATTTAGCACTCAAAGATTTGGAGTGCTAACAATATATATTGTACCCGATTTTCCAGGAAAATC
>DVLN01000206.1 GCA_018715465.1 Candidatus Faecivivens stercorigallinarum
GGCTATGAAGGGTCAGGCTCAGTACGAAGCATATGATATGATTGATAAGGCTCCCGAAGAGAGAGCTCGTGGTATCACAATCAATACCGCTCACGTTGAATACGAGACCGACAAGCGTCACTACGCTCACGTTGACTGCCCGGGCCACGCCGACTATATCAAGAACATGATCACCGGTGCTGCTCAGATGGACGGCGCTATCCTGGTTGTTTCTTCTGCTGACGGCCCCATGCCCCAGACCCGTGAGCACATCCTGCTCGCTCGTCAGGTAGGCGTTCCCTACATTGTTGTCTTCATGAACAAAGTTGACCAGGTTGACGACGAAGAGCTGCTGGACCTCGTTGAGATGGAAATCCGTGAGCTGCTTTCTGAGTACGAATTCCCGGGCGACGACGTTCCGATCATCCGTGGTACCGCTCTGGGTGCTCTGGAATGCACTTCCAACGATATCAATGATCCTGCTTACAAGTGCATCCTCGACCTGATGGACGCTGTTGACGAGTATATTCCTACTCCTGACCGTGCTGCTGACAAGCCCTTCCTGATGCCCGTTGAGGACGTTATGACCATTTCTGGTCGTGGTACCGTTGCTACCGGCCGTGTCGAGAGAGGCACTGTCAAGGTTGGCGACGCTGTTGAGATCGTTGGCCTGAAGGAAGAAAAAGGTTCTTCCACTGTTACTGGTCTGGAAATGTTCAGAAAGACTCTGGACTACGCTGAGGCTGGCGACAACGTTGGTGCTCTGCTCCGTGGTGTTCAGAGAAACGAGATTGAAAGAGGCCAGGTTATTGCTAAACCCGGTTCCGTTCATCCTCACACCAAATTCCATTGCCATGTTTACGTTCTGAAGAAAGAGGAAGGCGGACGTCATAAACCCTTCTTCACCAACTACAGACCTCAGTTCTACTTCCGTACTACTGACGTTACCGGTATCATCACTCTGGCTGAAGGTACTGAAATGGCTATGCCCGGTGATAACCTCGACTTCGACGTTGAGCTGATCACCCCCATCGCTATGGAAGAAGGTCTGCGCTTCGCTATCCGTGAAGGCGGCAGAACCGTTGGTTCCGGCGTTGTTTCTTCCATCGTTGAATAATTCTCTTTGATGGTTGAATAATTGAGCTTTTAGGCGCTTCCAAGTATACTTGGAAGCGCCTTTTTGCAGCTTTGACGGACAATTACTTGACAAAGGCGGCTATTTGACACACAATAAGAATATCTTATTGTGAGATTTGTATGATAAAGGAGATAGAAAATATGCTGAATCAAAAACCTGTTATTGCCATCAGCTGTACGACAAACGGCGCCGGGCTTGCTGATTCTCCTGCCCGTATGGTTCATAATCCGATGTCCTATTCAAATGCGATTGCAGCTGCGGGTGGTGTTCCGGTCCTATGTCCTGAATGTTGCGTCGGTGAATATGCGGAAATGTGTGATGCACTGTTGCTGTCGGGTGGGCAGGATGTAGACCCAACCTGGTATGGTGAAGAGGTACTCAATGATTCAGTGGTGATTGATCTGGCTCGCGATGCTTATGAGATGGAACTTTGCAGGGCTTTTCTCGCCCGTAAAAAACCGATTATGGCGATCTGCCGCGGATTTCAGCTGCTGAATGTTGTGCTGGGCGGGACATTGTATCAGGACCTGCTGGCACAAATGGGGTTTATTCACAGCAATTCAGAAATCCGCCATCCATTTTATGCGGAAGAAGATTCGATTCTGTATCGGCTGTATGGTGAAGTATTCCGAGTCAATTCTACTCATCATCAGGCAGTAAGGGATCTTGGAAAGGGACTCCGGGTTACCGGGCGTTCGATTGAGGGAATCATCGAAAGCTATGAATCAAGTGATCCGCAGCAGCTGATCTGGGGGACTCAGTTCCACCCGGAACGGCTGACAGGTGCCCAGTGGGACGACCGGACGCCTGATTTCTCTGATTATTTTTCTGCTTTTGTCGCAGAAGTAGCTGGACGCATCCGTAATAACGGCTGATCGGGCGGGGCTCTGCAATTTTTGCTGATTGACTCTTTGTATCAAAATTGTTATAATATACTTGGTAATATTATGCAGAATTTTGTACAGAAGGGATTGGTCTGAAATGAAGTATCAAAAGCTGTTTACGCCGGTCAGTATCGGGAATGTTCAGCTGAAAAACCGTTTTGCACTTGCTCCGATGGGGCCGCTCGGTCTGGGCGACGCAAGCGGCGGGTTTAATCAGCGCGGCATTGATTACTATACCGAACGTGCAAAAGGCGGCACCGGCCTGATCATTACTGGCGTAACCTTTGTTGACAATGAAGTCGAAGAGCATGGCATGCCCAACTGTCCTTCTCCGACCTATGATTCGGTCCATTTCACCCGTACTGCCCGCGAGATGACTGAACGGATTCACGCTTACGGCTCTAAGGTATTTTTGCAGATGTCCGCCGGTTTTGGCCGGGTTACAATCCCAACCAACCTCGGCGAATATCCGCCGGTTGCGCCTTCTCCGATCCCTCACAGATGGCTGGATAAGATTTGCCGTGAATTGACGGTCGATGAGATCCATAAGATTGTCAAATCGTTCGGCCTGGGTGCCTATAACGCCAAACGTGCCGGTTTTGACGGGGTACAGATTCACGCTGTCCATGAAGGATACCTGCTCGACCAGTTCGCGATCTCGATGTTTAACCATCGTACCGATGAATACGGCGGATGTCTGGAAAACCGTCTTCGTTTTGCCAAAGAGGTTGTTGAGGAGATCAAGGCCAGATGTGGCCAGGACTTTGTCGTTACCCTGCGCTTCAGCCCCAAGAGCATGATCAAGGACTGGAGAGTCGGTGCGCTGCCGGGTGAGGAATTTACCGAAATGGGACGCGATCTGCCGGAAGGCATTGAAGCGGCAAAGCTGCTGGTCAAATATGGATATGACGCACTGGACGTTGATGTCGGTTCTTACGACGCATGGTGGTGGAGCCATCCCCCGATGTATCAGGAAAAGGGTCTCTATCGTGCATATGCAAAGCTGGTAAAGGATGCAGTTGATGTGCCGGTCATCCTTGCCGGACGGATGGATAACCCGGATATGGCGCTTGCATCGCTGGAAAACGGTGACTGCGATATCATTTCGCTGGGACGGCCGCTGCTGGCTGACCCGGATTACGTAAAGAAACTGCGCTGCGGGAAAACAGATGAAATCCGTCCCTGTATCTCCTGCCAGGAAGGCTGCATGGGCCGCATCCAGAACTATTCGATGCTCAACTGTGCGGTCAACCCGCAGGCATGTAAGGAAGGCCCGAATGCCTACCGTCCGATTTTCCGCAGCCGGAAGGTTATGGTCATTGGCGGCGGTGTCGCTGGATGTGAAGCGGCACGGGTGCTGGCAATCCGCGGTCATAAGCCGGTGCTGTTCGAAAAGACCGGTGTACTTGGCGGCAACCTGATTCCCGGTGGAGCGCCTTCCTTCAAGGAAGACGATATCGCGCTTGCAAAATGGTATGCCCGTCAGATGGAACTGCTGGGCGTTGAAGTCCATATGAATGCCGAAGTGACCAAAGAGATGGTTTTGTCGGGCGGTTATGATACCGTCATCGTTGCGACTGGTTCCACCCCGAAGGTATTTAGCCTTGGCGACGATGAAAAGGTCTATACGGCAGCTGATGTACTCACTGGTGCAAAAGATCCCGGTGAAACAACGGTTATTGTCGGCGGCGGTTTGGTCGGACTGGAACTGGCACTTGATCTGGCAGAAAAAGGCAAGAAGGTTACGGTTGTTGAAGCAATGGACAAGCTGCTTGCTGTCAATGGCCCGATCTGCTCGGCTAATAAGGAAATGCTGCTGGAAATGGTTCCCTTTAAAGGCGTAAACGTCGTCTGCAGTGCGCGGGTCAAGGGTTATACCGGTGGTCAGCTCAGCTACGAAAAGGATGGGGAGAATCATTCCATCTCGGCAGACAGTGTCATTCTGGCGGTCGGTTACCGTGAAGAGAAGACGCTGTATGAGGAATTGCAGTACGAAATTCCTGATATTTACCTGTTGGGCGATGCAAAGAATGTTTCCAACATCATGTATGCCATCTGGGATGCGTTTGAGGTTGCAAACCATATCGACTGATATTTAAAAAATTGTATACAGCATGAACGGGCGGTCAGTGTCAACTGGCCGCCCGTTTTTCGGGTAATTTTTTCGATCAGGTATCCTGCATCAACAGGTCGATACGTTGTTGTCGAACGGTTTGCAGCTGTCCGGTACAGTTTTCCAGTCCCTTTTCCAGCTGCCGGACTGCGGAAGAGATCTCATCCCGTGTTTTTTGAGCCTGGAATAGGGAATCGTTGATCCTGTCCAGTACCAGCCAGTCAGCGATCAGTCCGTCAAAAGCAAAATCTGCAAATTTCATAAAATCGCTGATCTGTACCGAAATGTCAGCCCGGATAGAGATGTCGGAAAGTTCTTTTTGGAAAGAATGGATCTGTCGTTGAAGGGTACAAGTCAGCTGAGAAACGTCATCCAGATTGCCATGTTTGGCAATGTCGGAAATCAGACCACCGCCGACCAGATCAAATGTCCCCCAGCTTTTGGCGTTTTGCAGCTTTTCAATGATGGCTTTTGTGGTCCAAAGTGCACTCTTTCCTGCATGGACGGCTTGTTCCAGCTCGGACCGCTGACTGGATAACAATGTGATCTGGCTGTCATAACCGGTTAGCTTTTCGGATGGTTCGCCGCCAATATCCAAAATTATCTGTGCTTTCTGAGCAAGCAGCGATTCCAGTTTCTGCCGTGCCAGATGGCCGTTGGCAACCTGGCGCTCCAGCTGAAGGATTTGTTGATTGTATGTTTGCGATTCGGCAGACGCGGCGTCATACTTGGCATCAGCTTCTTTCACTATGGTTTTGCAGATGTCCAGTTTCTGCCGGCGACCGGGCAGCAGTTTGGTCAAAAGAACGTTCAGTGCGCCGGTTTGCAGACGGTATAGTTCAGAGCGGCGGTCATCCCGTTCCTGTTTGGCTGCCGATACCTTTTTAGACAGTTCGTTTCGTCTGTTTTCAAGTGCATCTAACTGGTTTTTGCGGGCCTGAAAATCAGCGGCCTGTGCGCTGACCTGCCGGATTTGCTGGTTGAGCTGTTGCAGGGAAATTTTGTCTTCCATCAGGACCATCCTTTCGTCTTGATCTGGTTTGAGTATAGCATTTGGTATCATTGTTGTCAATCGGAGGGGAAGGAGAACGGACTTCCGAAAAGCGGAATTTTGTGTTATACTATATACGGGAGTTTTTCACCTGTTGGAGGTATTGCAGATATGTTTTGGCTCATTTTGGGCGGTTTGATCATTTTATATTGCCTGGTAGTTCGTATTCGGCTGGGCAGAGTGCGCTTTGCTGCGATAGCCACAGCTGGCGGTTTGGCAATGATACTGCTTGGTGGACTGATTCTGCTGTTTCCTTACTGGCTGCCGGTCTGGATTTTGCAGCTGTTGGCGGTGACCGGGCTTGTTATCCTGTGCGGCGCCGAACTGATGGTCTTTGCCGGGAGCCTGTCGGGAAAGGCAGGGGCTGCCAGCAAACAGCCGGTGCAGTATACGGTTGTGCTCGGAAGCGGGCTGAAAAAAGGCAGCCAGATGACTTCGACTTTGATTGAACGGCTTTCACTGGCGGAAAAACTGTACCAGGGTGAATATGTCATCCTGTCCGGCGGTCAGACCCGGCATGAGACTGCTGTAGAAGCGGATGTAATGGCCCAATGGCTGCTGAAAAGAGAAAAGATACCTGCCCAGCATCTGCTGCTGGAAAGAGGGTCGGTCAATACCCGTCAGAATCTGTGCAATACCCATCGGATGCTCGGAGATCAATCGCTGCCGGCAGGACAGGTGCGGATTGTGACGAGTGATTTCCATTGCTGGCGGACAGCCCGGCTGGCAGCTGCCTGTGGGCTGTCCGGTGCGACGGTATGTGGAAGCCGGACGATGGCACTGATTGCGCCGCTGTACCATCTACGGGAGACGCTGGCGATTGTGTACGGCGTGCTGCGCAGAGACGACGCACAGAA
The DNA here is from genome assembly GCA_018715465.1 of Candidatus Faecivivens stercorigallinarum. Lineage (GTDB taxonomy): Bacteria > Bacillota > Clostridia > Oscillospirales > Ruminococcaceae > Faecivivens > Faecivivens stercorigallinarum. The sequence continues at coordinate 6,023 of DVLN01000206.1, forward strand.
AAACACAAGAGGGGAGAAAGAACAGGGATGACATTGAAAACAAAACTGCCCAGCTTTGTGGCGGTACCTTCCGAGATTATCGATGAGCATCTCGGTAAGGCAAGCGGGCTGTATATCAAAGTAATTTTGTACATCCTGCGGACCAATAAAATCGACCCGCCGGTCATCGCGGCAGTTCTTTCTGTCCCGGTAAGCGATGTAGAGGAGGCAATCCGCTACTGGACCAGCAGTGGTATCCTGCCTGCCCAGGAAGTTGAACGTCAGCTGGAGAGTGGAAAAAAGCAGCAGGCACAGGCAGCACAGCCGCCCCGAACTGGTTCTGCCCAATCTCCTGAAACGGTCGATTCTTCTCATTTCAAGGTCAGTGCCGACCGGGAGGAGGTGCGTTTTCTGCTGACAACGGCTGAACAGATTCTCGGCCGTCCGCTCTCATCGACTGAACAGAAGGGGTTTGTATTCTTTCTGGAGGAATATGACCTGCCGGCGGATGTGATTGTAATGGCAGTGGAGTTTTGCTGCATGCACGACCGGGGAAACTATCGGTATATTTCCAAATTGCTGGCCGGGTGGTATGAGCAGGGAATCAATACCCATCCCCTTGCCGAAGAATATATCCGTACCCAGACTGAACGGCTCACCCACGAAGCCGAGGTGATGGAGGCGTTTGGCATCAAAAACAGGGGACTCACCACCGCCAACCGCAAATATATTATGCAGTGGTATCAGGACTACGGTTTTAATATTGAAATCATCCGCATGGCGTATGAACGGGCAGTTGACCAGATTGGACAGGCTTCCTTTCCGTATATCGGGAAAATTTTGCAGAACTGGCACAAGATGGGCTTTAAAACGCCGGAGGACATCCTCCGCGGCGACGTCAAGAAAAATACTGGCGGCGGAGGCAAATCCTCTTCCGGGACAGGCAGCCCGTCTTATGATGTAGAGGCGTTTGCGCGGCAGGGATTTGATCTGCCGGATCTTGACTGAGGGAGGTGCACCGGATGCAGAACAACGATATTTTCCAGCAGGCTAAAAGGAGAATCGACCGCCGGCGGATGGAGCAGATGGTTGCTCAGTCCCAGCGAATGGATGAGATTGCCAAGGAGGTCCCCGAAGTAATGGAGATCCGCCGGAAACTGGCGATGACATCCGCCGAGATCAGCAAGGTAATTTTGCAGCGAAAAACCAACCTTGCCGAAGGTCTTGCCCGCATTGAGGAGGTCAATCTTCGCTTGCAGCAGCGGGAACGGGAACTGATGGTTCAGGCCGGATATCCGGTCGATTATCTTGAGATGCGCTACACCTGCCCCAAATGCAAGGATACCGGGTTTGTCAACGGGGTGCGGTGCGAGTGTCTGAAAGCGGAGATGCGAAAGCTGAGCGTTGAGCAGCTGAACGCCGCTTCACCGGCTGGTGAGAGCCGATTTGATAACTTTGACTTGCGTTATTATCCCGATGCAATTGACCCGGAGAGCGGGCAGAATCCGCGGCTGGTGATGACAAAGGTGCTGGGTTTCTGTCGGTCGTATGCTGACAAGTTTACTCCGCACAGCCAGGGCCTTTTTATGTTCGGAGAGACCGGTCTGGGCAAGACCCATCTTTCCCGTGCGATTGCGGGAGTGGTGGCCGAAAAGGGATACAATGTCGTCTGCGCCACTGCGCCTGACCTTCTGCGCCGAATCGAGAATGAGCATTTCCGCCGGACAGAAGATGAGGGAACATTGGATCGGATACTGGAAGCCGATTTGCTGGTACTCGACGATCTGGGCGCGGAATTTGGCAGCAGCTTTTCCCAGTCAGTTGTCTATAACATCCTTAACAGCCGTATCTCTTCCGAACGGCCGCTGATTGTTACCAGCAATCTGACTGTCCAGGAATTTGGTGAAAAGTATGCCCGCCGAATTGTCTCCCGGCTGTTTTCTCAGCTGATACAGGTACGATTTATCGGAAAAGACGTCCGCCAGCTCAAGCGTCTTCGGGAAGGTCAGAAATAACAGATTGGGTTTTATCAACAAGGGCCCCTTCCAGAATCGGAAGGGGCCCTTTGCCGGCTTATTCGAGACTTTGTGTTATTCAGCGTCAACAGACGGCTGTGCAGGCTCGGAAGGCGTGCTGCCTTCGGCGCCAGTTTCTGTCTGGATATCGGCTGTCACCGCATTTGCTGCGGCGCGTCCGCCGACGATACCGGCCAGAATGGCCGACAGATCCAGACCGGTCGATTCCTTGACCCCTTCCATAATCTGGCTGGCGGAGTTCATGACGTCCTTGACGACTCTGGTCGCGTTGCCATCGCCGTACATGACGATCTTGTCGGTCTGAGCCAGCGGGCTGGCAGCACCTTTGACGATTTCAGGCAGCGCCTGTAGGTACATTTCCAGTACCGATGCTTCGCCCATCTTACGCTGTGCTTCTGCCTTTTTCTCGATGGCTTCCGCTTCAGCAAGGCCTTTAGCGCGGATACCTTCCGCTTCCTGTTCCATTGCAAAGCGGACTGCTTCCGCTTCGGCCTTCTTGGCTTCGGCTTCCTGCAGCGCTTCATATTTTTTCGCTTCTGCGTCACGCTGACGACGAATCAGGTCGGCTTCCGCCTCTTTTTCCGCCTTATACTTCATAGCGTCAGCTTGTTTGCGGATTTCAGCATCCAGTTGCTTTTCTTTCAGCGCGATTTCCTTTTCTGCCAGCTCGGTTTCCTTTTCACGGCGGGCGATATCGGCATTTGCACGGGTGATCTCGATTGTTTTACGCTGGTTTTCCTGCTGAATCGAGTAAGCAGCGTCCGCTTCTGCCTTTTTGGTATCCGCCATGACCTTCATTTCTGCCTGCTGAACAAGCAGCTGTGCGTTCTGCTCAGCGATCTTCTTTTCAGCTTCTACCTTGATGGCGTTTGCCTGCTGCTGGGCTTCCGATGTAGCAATCGCGATATCACGCTGAGCGTTTGCCTTGGCGATCTGGGCGTTTTTACGAATCTGTTCGACGTTGTCGATACCCATATTCTCGATGGTACCGGCGTTGTCTTTAAAGTTCTGGATGTTGAAGTTGACAACTTCGATACCCAGCTTCTCCATATCCGGGACAACATTTTCGGTGATCTTCTTTGCGACCCCCTGCCGGTCCTGCACCATCTCTTTCAGCCCAACCGAACCGACAATTTCACGCATGTTGCCTTCCAGCACCTGGGTGACCAGACTGATCAGGTCAACCTGTTTCATCCCCAGCAGTGACTGTGCGGCCCGTTCCAGCAGTTCAGGGTCAGACGAGATTTTGATGTTGGCAACACCATCGACCGAAACGTTGATAAACTCATTGGTCGGGACAGCGTCTGTCGTCTTGACATCCACCTGCATGACCCGCAGAGAGAGTTTATCCACCCGTTCAATCAGCGGGACTCTCCATCCTGCCCGTCCAATCAGGATACGCTTTTTGCCCATGCCGGAGATGATATAGGCGGTGTCGGGCGGTGCCTTCATATACCCCAGCAGAAAGATTACGATTGCCAGAAAGGCGACGATACCGCAGATAATCAGGACTTCCATAAATAATACCTCCTAAAATAATAACCGATAACCGGTTTTGGTACAGATTGTAAGCGGCACGGCAAGTGAAAATTTTCAGTTTGCGCAAAGCTTCCGCACCGCCGGACAAAAGAGGCGGAAACTTGCCGGCTGATAAACAAAAAAGACCTTTGCAGCAGACAAATGGTTTGCCTACCTGCAAAAGTCTTGTCAAATCCGTAAAGAACTGGTGTCCCCGGGTTACATTCAATAACCGCTTTAGTCGACGACACCGGCAGAGGGAACTCTGTCCGCTACTCCCTTTTGTTTGATAAAATCATAACATAAATTCCAAAAAAATTCAAGGAATTTCGGCTCATTTTTACATATTATTCATAATCAAAAAAAGGTAATCAAAAAGCGCACCGGATTTCCAGTGCGCTTACTGACGCGGTCAGTCAATCTCAACCATGATTTTGCTGCCGTTTTGCTGAGCGGCAGAACGCATAACCACACGGATCGCCTTGGCGATGCGTCCCTGTTTGCCGATGACCCTGCCCATGTCGGCAGGAGCCACGTTCAGATGATAGACGATGGTGCCGTCCTCAGCCGGCTCGTCGACTGTGACCCGTACCGAGTCCTTGTCTTCGACCAGGCCGCGGGCCAGCGCGACCAGCAATTCTTCCATGTTTATTCCTCTTTTCTCTGACAGGAACCAGGCGGCCTGCGCCCGCAGGTTACGAAAGTAACCTTTAAGACCGGTCCCGCGTGTCCACCGCCTCTGTAACCCCGGCGGCTGTGGGGCGAAGCTTAAAGGAAATCAATTATTTCTCAGAAGCAACCTTGAGGATCTTCTTGACGGTATCGGTGGGCTGAGCGCCGGTAGCGATCCATTTGTTGGCCTTTTCGAGGTCAACATTGATGACGCTGGGTTCTCTGGTAGGATCGTAGGTGCCGATCTCTTCGATAAAGCGACCGTCACGGGGATATCTGGAATCTGCAACAACGATGCGGTAGAAAGGAGCTTTCTTTGCGCCCATTCTGCGAAGTCTGATTTTAACTGCCATAGTAATTTCCTCCTGAAATCATTTGGTATATTTTGATTTGACAAACTGGCGTAACTTTTGTTTGCTCAGTAAGGTCACATATTCATCGGCGGGAACTTCATCCGGCGTTTAAAGCCTTTTTTGCCCAGCCCGCCCATCTTTTTCATCATCTGCTTCATCTGGTCAAACTGTTTCAGCAGACGGTTGACATCTTCGACCCGCGTGCCCGAGCCGGCCGCAATCCTTCTCTTGCGGGAAGGATTGATAATCGACGGGTTTTCCCGTTCGCGCTTGGTCATTGAATGGATCATCGCTTCGATAATCTTCATCTGACGGTCGCCCTGTTCGAGGTTTTCGTCGGTGACTTTGCCGGAAATACCGGGAATCATCGAGACAATCGAACGCATTGACCCCATCTTTTTGATCTGCTGCATCTGTTCGAGCAGGTCATTCATATCAAAGGAGTTTTGCTGCAACTTCTTTGCGAGCTTTTCTGCTTCCTTCTCATCGACCGACTCCTGCGCCTTTTCAATCAGCGTCAGTACGTCGCCCATCCCCAGAATACGGGAGGCCATCCTTCCGGGGTGGAAGGGTTCGAGATCTTCGATCTTTTCGCCCACACCGGAGAATTTGATCGGTTTTCCGGTGACCTGACGGACCGAGATTGCAGCACCGCCGCGGGTATCCGAGTCCAGTTTGGTGAGAATGATACCGGTGACCGGCAGTGCCTTGTTAAAGGTATCTGCGACAGTAACCGCGTCCTGACCGGTCATTGAGTCGACGACCAGCAGGATTTCATTGGGGCTGACGGCAGCTTCAATCCTTTTCAGCTCATCCATCAGCTTTTCGTCAATATGCAGCCGTCCGGCGGTATCGACGATGACCAGATCGTGTCCATGATCGCGGGCAAATTTAATGCCTTCCCGCGCGATTTCGACCGGGTCGCCCTGGCCCATCTCAAAGACCCGCGCACCGGCTCTTTCGCCAACGATTTGCAGCTGTTCGATTGCGGCAGGACGGTAAACGTCACAGGCAATCAGCAGCGGCCGGCAGCCTTCCTTGTCCTTGAAGTATTTTGCCAGCTTGGCGGCATGGGTTGTTTTACCGCTGCCCTGAAGGCCGCACATCAAAATGACGGTCGGAGGCTTGGAGGCAAATTCAATCCGGGCGTTTTCTCCGCCCATCAGCGCGGTCAGTTCCTCGTTGACGATCTTGACGACCTGCTGGGCAGGGGTCAGGCTTTCGAGCACCTGTGCGCCGACAGCCCGTTCGCTGACGGTCTTGATAAAGTCCTTGACGACCTTGTAGTTGACGTCCGCTTCCAGAAGCGCCAGCTTGACTTCGCGCATCGCGTCTTTGATATCCGACTCGCTCAGTTTTCCTTTGGAGCGCAGCTTCTTAAAAGCCGCGGAAAGCTTGTCTGAAAGGCTTTCAAATGCCAATGTCGTCCCTCCTGTTCATCTCATCATGCAAAATAATCATCCGCGAAAGACGAAAGTTTCTTTCGGATACTCTGTACCTTTTTTACACCCGACAGCCGCCTCAGAGAGGAATATTCCTTTTCCATCTCAGCGAGTGCCTGGTCGATCTCTTCAAAGGTTTCCATCATCCGCTTAAAGCTGGCTGCTGAATGAAGTTTTTCTTCCATTTCGATCAGCTGTGCTTCGGCGCGCTTGATGTTGTCGCGGACGCCCTGGCGGGTGATACCTTCCTGCTCGGCGATTTCCGCCAGCGAAAGATCATCGTTGTAGTACAGATCAATTACTTCGCGCTGTTTTTCGGTCAGCATTGCGCCATAGTGATCCAGAAGAACCGAAATATTCAGATTCTTGTCTGCCACAAAGCGTCCCTCCGTTCCGCAAAACAGCTCCTTGTAAACCATTTTTGCTTTACATACGGTATTATAACGCCAAAAAGCACAGCTGTCAAGTCTTTTGCTTTACAGCTGTGCTTTCGCTTGTTGAGAAATATATCAAATTAAAATCGCACTTTTTGTTATAGATGCCAATAAAAACCGGCATTTTGCGGCTATGCTGTTCTGCTTCAGCCTTCCAATGCCCTTGTCAGCGTTTCGAGGAAAGATTCTTCCCCCCAGGTATTGACCTTAAAAAAGACCGCCTGGCTGCCGCCGGATGTAACTGCCACCAGATGGGTGGAGTTCTGGTCGCCGACCATTGTGATGCTCATGCTGACCCGGTTGCTCCCCAGCCAGCTGTACCGTTCAAATACCCGGACCGCGCAGCTGACGCCGTTAAAGGCAAAGTCGCTGGACTCCTCCAGTGAAGCGGAGATACTGCCTTGCATGACAGCGTCTTCCACCTTTCTGGCGACAGTGAAAATGGGCATATTAAAATTGCGCTCATAACGTGCCATCCGAAACCTCCTGTGTCCGCAAAATAAACTCTTTCATCTTTTCAAATGTCACGGTGCTGAGGTCGTGCTCCATTTTGCAGGCGTCTTCCGCAGCGATTTCCTCGGGGACGCCCAGATGAATCAGCCAGGCACGGATGACCTCATGTCGTTCATAGATCTTTTCCGCGATTTCCTGACCGGATGCAGTCAGGGTGATGTATCCGTCCCGGTCTACCTGGATATAACCGTTTTCCCGCAGAAGAGAGACCGCGCGGCTGATGCTGGGTTTGGAGTAACTTTTATAAACAGCGATGTCGATGGAACGTACAGCTCCTTTTTGACGGTGCAGAACCAGAATTGCTTCCAGATAATCTTCTGCCGATTGATGGATCTGCATACAGACCCTCCTTCCCGTTGCGTGCAAATAATATTATTTTTATTTTATCATATTTGCCAGCCGATGACAACCGTTAATCACCGGCAGGGCAGTTGTTCATAAAAAAAACTTGCTAAAAATCGCCAAATGTCCTATACTATAAAAGGGTTTTCTTCCGAAAGAGGAAAAACAATATTGCAGCTATCCTGAAAGGATTGAATAAGATGCTCGAAGTGAAAAATATTTCGTTTGAGGTCGCTCAGAACGACGGTACCACACAGATCATCAAAGATCTGTCCTTTACCGTTCCGACTGGCCGGCTGACTGTTATCACCGGCCCCAACGGCGGCGGCAAGTCCACCCTTGCCAAGCTGATTATGGGCCTTGAAAAGGTGACTTCCGGTCAGATTCTCTGGAATGGCCAGGAGATCACCGATAAGTCTGTCACCGATCGTGCCCGTCTGGGTATCGGCTATGCTTTCCAGCAGCCGCCCCGGTTTAAGGGTATGAAGATTTCCCGACTGCTTGAGCTGGCGCATGGCTCTCCGCTGAGCGAAGAGGAGTGCTGTAGTTATCTTTCAAAGGTCGGCCTGTGTGCGCGGGAGTATATTACCCGCGAGATTGACGCGACCCTGTCCGGCGGCGAACTGAAACGAATTGAGATTGCAACCCTTCTGGCCAAAAAACCGGAACTGGCGATCTTTGACGAGCCGGAAGCGGGAATCGACCTGTGGAGCTTTGCAATGCTGGTCGATACCTTCGACAAACTGCGCAAAAGCGGTGAACAGACGGTTGTCATCATCTCCCATCAGGAGCGGATTTTGCAGCTGGCGGATGACATTATGATTTTGCAGGACGGTGGTATCCGCGCATATGGCCCTAAAGAGGAGATTTTCCCGACGCTGAACAGCATCAATATGGTATCGCATGCCTGCATGACAAATGAAAGGGGGACCTGCTGATGGATCAGTCTGTTATTGAAAAGATGCTGTCCACCATTGCCGGTATTACCGGAAAAGTGGAAGGCGCTTTCAACCTGCGTCAGAACGGTCAGGGTGTTGAACGTTACTCGACCGAAAATGTCAAAATCGTTTCCAAGACAGACCGTCCCGGCATTGATATCCTTGTCCGCCCCGGAACCAAAGGCGAGTCGGTGCATATTCCGGTCATTTTGACCGAATCCGGCCTGGACGATCTGGTATACAATGACTTTATCATCGGCGAGGGCGCTGATGTTACAATTATTGCCGGATGCGGCATCCACAACGACGGCCATGCCAAATCTGAGCATGATGGCATCCATTCTTTCAAGATCGGTAAAAACGCGCATATCCGGTATGTTGAAAAGCATTATGGCGAGGGTTCCGGCACCGGCGAAAGAATCCTCAATCCGACGACGCTGATTACGATGGATGAGGGCGCAAGCTGTGAAATGGAGATGGTCCAGATTGGCGGCGTTTCGTCTACGGTCCGCAAGACCGACGCCACCCTTGGCAAGGATGCCAAACTGCTGATCACCGAACGTCTGATGACCCACGACAACCAGTCGGCGGTTTCGGATGTCGAGATTCATCTCAATGGCGAAGGCTCTTCCGCACAGGTCATCTCCCGTTCGGTTGCAAAAGACCAGTCGGAGCAGGTCTTCCATCCGATTGCGCAGGGCAATGCGCCTTGTCATGCGCATATCCAGTGTGATACCATCCTGATGGATGGTGCGCATGTCCGTTCGATTCCCGAGATCGAAGCCAATCACTCCGAAGCGGCGATTATCCATGAGGCGGCGATCGGACGCATCAACAATGAGCAGATGCTCAAGTTGGAGACGCTCGGGCTGGATGAGCAGGAAGCGGAAAAGATCATCATTGACGCTTTCCTGGATTGATTCAGCGCGATGATCAAATAAAAGCAAGGCGGCTTTCCCGTAACAGAGAAGGCCGCCTTTTGATATGGTAAGGGGAATGAATATGACAGATGTTGTACGGGCTTCAGACCTTGGGATTACAATTGGGGCGTTGCCGCGGGGAAGGCGCAACCTGATTTCCGACGTACCCGGTGTACGGGTCGGGCATACAACGATTGATCGTGGGGAATATCAGACCGGTGTAACTGTGATCCTGCCGCCCGCCGAAAACCCGTTTGTACATAAGATGACCGCGGCCGCTCAGGTCATCAACGGCTTTGGAAAAACGCTCGGGCTGGTACAGCTGGATGAGCTGGGGACGCTGGAAACGCCGATCGCCCTGACCGGAACGCTCAATGTCGGCAAGGTGCACGACGCACTGGTCGAATATATGGTCGAGCTGTGCAAAAAGGATGGCATCGAGCTGACTTCCATCAATCCGGTCGTCGGGGAGTGCAACGACTCTTTTCTCAATAAACTGACCGACCGCCCGGTGGAAAAGGAAGATGTTTTCGCGGCAATCAAAAGCGCGTCGGCTGATTTTCAGCTGGGGGCCGTCGGCGCAGGACGGGGGACTGCCTGCCATTCCCTCAAAGGCGGGATTGGCAGTTCGTCAAGGGTCGTGACATTCGATGGAAAAGAGTACACAGTCGGCGTACTGGTGCAGACCAACCATGGACGGCTGGCCGATTTTACGCTGCTGACCGGACCGGAGCGGGAACAGCTGCTGCACCGGTATGACGGCGCGGCGCCGGATAAAGGCTCCTGTATCATGGTGCTGGCGACCGACCTTCCGCTCAGTGACCGGCAGCTCAGGCGAGTATTACGCCGCTGTCCGGTCGGGCTGATCCGGCTGGGGTCTTTTATCGGGCATGGGAGCGGGGAAATTGCAATCGGTTTTTCGACCGGCAACCAGTTTGACCTGAATAACCATGCGGCGATTCAGACGGTGCACCAGCTGGATGAACGGCAGATTGACCAGGTTTTCCGTGCCGCCGCCGAAGCAACCGAAGAAGCAGTGCTCGACTCGATGCTGACGGCCGAAACGGTGACCGGCTGGAAAGGGCATACAAAGGAGGCTCTTTTGCCGCTGGTTCGTCCATTCCTTGCATCCGGTGAGTTTATGCCGGATCGGTCATGACGCCGATAAAGGCCGGAATTTCCTGCCGCATATCGACCAGCATGTAGACAAACGGACGGTCGAGGATAACAGTATGTCGGTTGGAAGATGAGTCAGCTGCTCCAGATGTCATCATTGCCACCTGTGTTGCGGCAGCAGCTTTGGTGCCCTTTTCGTTTACTTCGATTCTGGTTTGGTGGATAACTCGGTCGATGTAAAGGCTCTGGCCGTCATAAGTGGCCATCTCCGAAAAGTCAGCGCCTGAAGAAAAAGCCAGCGGCATCCCCATATCCGGGAGAATTTTGGCCAGATCTAGCTTGGTATCGCCGGTAAAGACCGGAATGCCTGCCTCTACTTCGGCAGAAATCCGTTCACTGAGCAGTTTATCCAGTGTTTCGGCATTCAGACGGTCGACCAGCTGATAGATGGTAACGTCATCCTTGGGGAGAAGTGCGGCAAAGGTATACTTCTCATCTTTGTAGTACTTCATCAAACCGGTGCAGAAATCGTTTTCCAGATAGGTGTGTTCATCTGAATACATCATTTTGACCTGTGTTGTTTCACCACTGACCGTGGTAAAATCACGGTCACGAATTTCGTTATCTTCGTACTCGTCCTGCCATTTTGCGTCAAAGAGGGTTGTGTTGATCAGGTATATCATATCGCTGTCATAAATTTTGTCGATCAGGTTTTGGATTTCCCCGTCGGTTTTGTTTTTCACCCAGTTATTGATATCTGAGCAGGTATCCTCGTCAAATGGTGCCGAGTAAACTTCCGCCTGATAATTGCCGGCCGCAATTGCCAGGAAATTGTCGTTGACCGATAATGCGGGGTCGTTCCTGATCCAGACGGAATCCGCCATCGTCAGTTGTTCACCGGATGCACCGCGGATCGTGGAAAAATAACCGCCCATCGTTTCCGCTTCTCCCAGAACTGTTTCCATCTGCTGCTGGGTTTCACCTGCTGCTCCTTCCATTGCAAGGCAGAGGGCGTCGGCAGCCGACAGCGGGGAAAGCAGCAGATTATCACCGGAAAAAGTATGCTGCAAAAGGCTGGCGGTAAAATTCAGATAGGATTGTGCCGCGTCCTGTTGCTGGGAGTCGGTTACGGAGACCGCGGGTGCTTTTTGGGTGGTGGAAAGCTGTTTGGCCGAGTGGAACGAAGCCGAACAGGAGGTACAGGCAGCCAGCGTCAGAGCCGCTGCAAGGATAGACAGGATGCGTTTTTTCATGGGCAGGAACCCCTTTCTGAAACTGAAAATGTTTTTTCTTGCTTTCCGCTCAGGTTCATGTTAAGATAACGTTGGGTTTGCGGCAGAAGGTGCTTAAAGATGTTGTTTACAATAATACACACTGCCGATGGAAAATGTTGCAAAAAATTGTTTGAAGGAGCGAAACTTGGAATGTTTTCGATTAAAAAAGCTGTTCCAGAAGATGCGGACCTTGCGACCGGGATTTTTATGATGCTGTGGCAGGGACATCCGTTCTCTGAACTGAAACAGGATATCCTGAAAGCCATCTCTGCACGGGGCAGTGCGGTTTTTATCGCTTATACCGACGGCAGTCCGTCAGGAGCAGCGCAGTGCTCATTACGGCATGATTATGTGGAAGGGGCAAGCTCCAGTCCGGTTGGGTATCTGGAAGGAATTTATGTACTGCCTCAGTACCGGCGGGCAAAGGTTGCGACTCGACTGGTACACTGTTGTGAGAGCTGGGCGAAGGCAAGGGAATGCAGCGAATTTGCAAGTGACTGCGCGTTAGATAACACTCTCAGCCAGCAGTTCCATGCCGGTGTCGGATTTGCAGAGGCAAGCCGTCTGGTCTGTTTTGTCAAGCCGCTGGCGGAAGATCCGCAGTCGGCACCGGACCAGCTGACATTTGACAATGAAATGGAGTTTTTCTTTGGCAGTCACAGTTCTGCCGTTCATCAGTCCGAAACGAAAGAAGAATCTGTCGAGCCTAAGGAACAGCCAGCCCCTGAGCAGGAAAAACCTTCTCAGGAGTGAGTGACGTCGATGATGGTCAGATGGTCGGTGTTGTACAGGACGCGGGCATGGTTGACTCGGATGGTTTCCCGTTTGATATGGTTGCCGGTGACGGGGTCGATGGTATCCCGTAAAATGGTGCCGTTGCGGTAGACGACTCCGTCTTCACGGGAGAAGTATTCATTTTCGGCGTAGATATGGTAGCGGTAAGGCTGGGGAGCGGAGGCGCGCAGTTCGCCTGACAGATACCTGTCGCCAACATGAATGAGCAGCTGATAGGTCAGCGGGGTATCGTTGCGGAACCGGTAATCTTTATAGTTGTAGAGAATGGATGTGCCGGTGCCAAACGGAATCTGCCGCCCAAAATCGGGGAATAAGTCCATTCCGTCATGGTGATGATGTTCGACGATTGTCAGTGGAGTGTGCAGCACTATCCAGTGGATCAGGTTGGTGAACTGACACAGTCCGCCGCCAATGCCCTGTGAAGGGACGTTCCCGGCAATGGTCAGACCGGTTTTGTATCCTTTTTCTGCGGTGGTGTCGCCCACCAGCCGCCAGAAAGAGAAGGTTTCACCCGGCCGGATCAGAATTCCGTTGACCAGCGGGGCGGCCAGCGACAGGTTGACAGCCTTGTTTTCCTGAAGAGTCATGTCGACCTTTCCCAGCTTTCGCCGGATCAGTGACTGGTGCTGGTAGATCCTTGTGGGCAATGGATTGGTGTCCCGAGTGGCTGCAAACCGTACCCCGCGCAGCTGGCAGATACCATCAGAGATATTGCGGATTAGCTGGCATTTTCGGGTGGATATGCGATAAGTCAGGGGGGAAATCTGGCAAAAAAGTTTCCTATTCATGCGGATGCCTCTCAAGATAGTGTAATAGTACGATCATTATACCATAAAAGCACGCGAAGCAAAATATCTGGCTGGCAGTTATGCCATGTTTTTTGTTTTTGCAAGAAAGGCAACATGAGAAATCAGGGTATAAATTGGTACAATCCGGTGGATAAATCTCTTGATTTTTTTGGCGGTATACGATATAATAAAAAATGAAATCGGCATCTGCCGGACAGCCGCTCTGTACGGGGCAGCAATAAAATTATGGAGGTTATTCCAATGTTAGTTTCTGCAACAGAAATGATGAACAAGGCTCGCGACGGCCATTATGCAGTCGGCCAGTTCAACATCAACAACCTTGAATGGACCAAATCTATCCTGCTTACCGCTCAGGAGCTGCAGTCTCCCGTAATCCTCGGTGTTTCCGAGGGCGCTGGCAAGTATATGTGCGGCTACACCACCATCGTTGGCATGGTTAAGGGCATGATCAACGAACTGGGCATCACCGTCCCGGTCGCTCTGCATTTGGACCACGGCTCCTATGAAGGCGCTAAGAAGTGCATCGAAGCTGGCTTCTCTTCCATCATGTTTGACGGTTCTCATTATCCGATCGACGAGAATATCGCTAAGACCAAAGAACTGGTTGAACTGGCACACTCCAAGGGCATCTCTGTTGAGGCTGAGGTCGGTGCAATCGGCGGCGAAGAAGACGGCGTCATCGGCAAAGGCGAATGCGCAGATCCCAAGGAATGCAAGATGATTGCTGATCTGGGCGTTGACATTCTGGCTGCTGGTATCGGCAACATCCACGGCGTATATCCCGCCAACTGGGAAGGCCTGTCCTTTGAGACGCTGGCTGCTGTCAAGGAAGCTGTCGGCGATATGCCTCTGGTTCTGCATGGCGGCACCGGTATCCCGGACGACCAGATCACCAAGGCAATTTCTCTGGGCGTTGCCAAGATCAATGTCAACACCGAATGCCAGCTGGTATTTGCTGAGGCTACCCGCAAATACATTGAAGCAGGCAAGGATCAGCAGGGCAAGGGCTTTGACCCCCGTAAGCTGCTGGCTCCCGGCGCTGAAGCAATCAAGGCTAAAGTTAAAGAGAAAATGGAACTGTTCGGATCTGTCGGCAAAGCTTGATTTGCTGCAAAGCAAGCTTTGCTTCGAGGCTTGATTTGCTACAAAGCTTGATTTGCTTCGAAGCTTGATTTGCGGCTTGATTGCTGACCGAATTGAGTGTATAACAGTTTGATCATAACCCCGTTCTTTCCCTGACGAAAGGACGGGGTTATTTTTGTGAGCGAATCCTTAATAAACCACGATAGCCCTTGCTTTTTGGCGGAATACAGGTTATAATACGCTTAAATAACCGAAATGTCACAGCAGCGTCAGAGAACAGAACACAGGATAATCGGCTTCTGCGGTCGGGTGGTTCAGCTGCCTGCCGTGGGGCTTTTTTACTGTAGCAGCTGTGAGGGGAGACAGAGAGGAATACATATGCAAATTGAATGGAAAAGCTGTCTGAGGCTCGGTATCAGCGTATTTATACTGTTTTTGTGTATCCATTACTGGGATGCTTTTACCGGGGTGCTGCGCCTGGGTATTGGTGCTGCCGCACCGCTTCTGACCGGATGTGTGATTGCTTATATCATCAATATCCTGATGTCCTTTTATGAAAAACATTATTTTCCGTCCAGCGGGCAGAAACTCGTCCAAAAAAGTCGGAGACCGGTTTGCATGGTCGGTGCGTTTCTGACATTGGTGCTGATTGCCGCTTTTTTGGTGGGAATGGTGGTACCGGAGGTGGTCGCCTGTATCCGGCTGCTGCTTGCGAAGGTGCCCGGTGTTTTGAATTATCTAGTGGATTTGCTGGCGAGTGTTGACGTCCTGCCGGAAACGGTTGAAAGTTTTCTGAATGATATCAATTGGAAGGAAACCGTTACCAAATTGCTCAATTTGCTGTATCAGGGGGTCGGCGGTACCTTTAACCTGGCGGCAGGAATGCTGACTTCGGTGGTTTCGGGGGCGATGAATCTGCTGATCGGGTTTATCTTCTCAATTTACCTGCTGATGGGTAAAGATCGGCTGAAGAACCAGCTGGACCGGCTGATGGGCCAGTATATCCGTCCGCGCTTGAATCTTCGGGTCCATTATCTGTGCTCTGTTTTGGACGACTGCTTCCACCGGTATATTGTCGGCCAGTGCACCGAAGCGGTGATTCTGGGTGCGCTGTGTACATTGGGGATGCTCCTGTTCCAGTTCCCATACGCGACGATGATTGGGGCGGTGATCGGATTTTCGGCACTGATCCCGGTGGCGGGCGCTTATATCGGCGGTGCGGTCGGGTTTCTGCTGATCTTTACCGCTTCACCGGCAAAAGCAGTGTTGTTTCTGGTGTATCTGGTGATTTTGCAGCAGCTGGAAGGCAATCTGATTTATCCGAGGGTAGTCGGGACGTCGATTGGTTTGCCTGGATTGTGGGTGCTGGCGGCAGTCACGGTCGGGGGCGGAATTTTGGGCATCAGCGGAATGTTGCTGGGAGTACCGGTGACGGCAGCTGTCTACCGGCTGATTCGTACTGACCTGACAAAGCGGGAATGCGCAGTGGTGCAGCAGTTTGCTGAGACGGATACGGAAAGCGGATGCACGGCAGAACAGGCAGAAGAGTAAATGCTGAGCGGGGTGGTTTTCAGGATCGCTCCGCTTTTCTATTATCGGAAGAAAGGAAGAATACAGATGAATATTCAGATTTTTGGTACCCGCAAAAGTTTTGAAACCAAAAAAGCTGAACGCTATTTTAAGGAACGGAAGATTCCCTATCAGTTTGTCGATCGGAAGGAGAAAGGATTGAGCAAGGGAGAACTGACCAGTGTGATGCAGGCAGTGGGTTCGCTGGAAAAGCTGCTGGATGACCGGTGCCGGGACCAGAATACCCTTGCACTGGTAAAGGCGTTGGTGCCGTCTCAGCAGTTTGACAAGCTGCTGGAAAACCAGCAGCTGCTGATCGACCCGATCGTTCGCAATGGCCGGCAGGCGACAGCCGGATACTGTCCTGATATCTGGAAGGAATGGAAGTAATTCAGCTTTGACCGAAAAATCAATCGAAAGGAAGTCGGATTATGCCAAAATGGACCCCTCAGCAGCAGACCGCAATTGAGGCAAGAGGAGGAGGACTGCTGGTATCAGCGGCGGCAGGAAGCGGCAAGACCGCAGTCCTGACCGAAAGGATTACCTCCCGTATCCTGGACCGGGAACATCCTGTGCCGGCCGACCGTTTTCTGGTGGTTACCTTTACCCGTGCGGCTGCGGCAGAAATGCGGACCAGAATCAGGGCGCGTCTGCGGCAGGCACTGGCAGAGAACCCCGGCGAGCCTTTTTTGCAGCGGCAGATGATGCTGTTGGGACAGGCAAAGATTTGTACGATAGATTCCTTTTTCCATTCGTTGGTCCGGGAACATGCGCCCCAGTTGGGACTTTCGCCCAACCTGCGGGGAGTGGACGAGGCGATGCTGACCCGGATGACATCGGATACCCTGCGGGCATTGCTGGAAGAACAGTATCTGATGGCGGCAAGTGGAGAGAATGAAGATTTTGTTCGATTGACCGGGTATTTCGGTACTGAAAATGACCGGGCACTGTCGGAAGAGATATTGTCTCTGTACGGCAAACTGCGTTCGCTGCCGTTTGCGGAACAGTGGCTGGACAGCCAGCTGTCGTTATATGCGGACGATCAGATAACCCCTGGAGAAACCGGCTGGGGGAAATACCTGCTAGACCGGGTGGAGGGGCTGGCGGGTGATGCCGTCCGTCTGATGGAAAAAGCGGTGATCGCAGCCGGGAGTCTGGCAGATAAACAGATTGGTGAAAAAGGACTGGCGACCCTGCGGCAGGAACTTGACGGAGTGCGGATGATTGCTGAGCTGGCAACAAAAACAGATGACAGCAATTGGGATCAGATCGCCTCACTTGCCGGCTCGGTGTTTGCCGGTCACCGGCTGACCTTTCTCAAAACTGCGTCGGATACAGTGAAGACCACCGTCAAGACGGCCCGCGATTCGGTTAAGGAGCTGTGCGGGCAGATAGCCGGGATGATGGTTTGTACAGCTGAACAGTTCCGGGAGGACCTGCGGGCAGAATACCCTGTAATCCGCTGTCTGTTTTCGCTGGTCAGGGAGTTTTCCCGCCGGATGGCTGCCGCCAAGGAGACAGCAGGGGTTGCGGATTTTAATGATTTTGCGGCATTTGCACTGCGGTTGGTCGCAAATCCCGATGGAACGCCTACCGAGCTTGGAAAAGAACTTTCCGAACAGTTTGAGGAGATCATGCTGGACGAGTATCAGGACACCAACCGGTTGCAGGATATGATCTTCCGGTGTATCAGCAAAAACGGAGAGAACCTGTTTTTTGTCGGTGACCTCAAGCAGAGCATCTACCGTTTCCGCAGTGCAAACCCGGCGGTATTTATCGAGAAAAAAGACGCCTATTTTCCGTATGACGGCGAGCATTTCCCGGCGCTTGCAGTCCTTTCCCGCAACTTCCGTTCCCGCCTTGCAGTGACACAGGTGGTCAATGCGGTTTTTGGCTGTGTGATGTCCCGTGCGGTCGGTGATGTTGATTATGATGCAGATGAAGCGCTCTACTGCGGGGCAGAGTATTATCCGCCGCTGCCGGAAGAGGAAACAGAGATTACATTGCAGTTGCTGGATGGTCAGGATTTTCCAGAAGAGGGAGAGGACGGAGAGGAAGGAAGTATCCTGCTCTATCTGAATGAGGCGGAGGCACTGGCGGCGGAGATCCGACGGATGCTGGACGCCGGTGAACAGGTCTATGACAAGGAAACAGGCCAGATGCGAAACTGCCGTGGGGGTGATTTTGTCATCCTGATGCGGAGCGTGCGGGGACTGGATCAGCTGTATGCCGAAGCGATGCGGAAGGCTGGAGTGGATGCACAGCTGTGTACCGCTTCCGGGTATTTTGATTCACGGGAAGTTTCGCTGATGGTTTCACTGCTGCAGGTGCTGGACAATCCGGCAAGAGATGTCTCGCTGGCGGCAGTGCTGCTTTCGCCGGTATTCCCGTTTGACTGTGACGATCTGGCACGTCTGGCGCTGGATGCAAAGCAGGGAAGTCTTTACCGTGCCTTACTGCGGGAGGCGGAAGGGAGTACCGCTCACGCGGAAAAAGCTGCGGCGTTTGTCCGGCTGCTGGATCAGCTGCGCAGAAAAAGCGCGGTCAGCAGAATCAGCACCCTGATTCAGTATATCTACGATCAGACGGATTTTATCGAGGTTCTCTCCCGCACCAGCGGCGGTGGGGCAAGAGAAGCCAACCTGCGGCTGCTGCTTAAGTATGCCGCGGATTATGAATCGGGCGGCAACAGCGAGCTTGCGGGGTTTGTCTCCTATCTGAATGCGCTGGCGGAGGAAAACACCGATTTTAAAGCAGCGATTCCACTGAGCGAGGCAGAACATGCGGTGCGGATTATGACCATCCACCGTTCCAAAGGGTTGGAGTTTCCGATTGTTGCACTGGCTGCCTGCTCCAGACGCTTTAACATCCGCGAACTGACCGGCATGACCGTGTTTCACCCGGAAATGGGGTTTGGAATGCGCCGGGTGGAGCGGGAAAAGCTGCGCAGGTTTCCAACCCTTGCCTATTCTGCGATCGCTGCCCGTCAGAAAGCGGACCTGGTGTCGGAGGAGATGCGGCTGTTATATGTCGCATTGACCAGAGCAAAAGAACGGCTGATTCTGTGTGTATCTGAAAAAGATCTGGGGTCTGCACTTGGCCGGGCGGCCGGGATGTATGCCGGCGGGGATGGAGAGCGGATTTCACCCGCCGCTTCAGCCCGCTGCCAGCGGTACAGCGACTGGATTCTGGCTTCACTATTGCGCCATCCCGCGATGGTGCAGGTACGGGAGGATTACGGGGTGGAACAGCCGGGGATAATCGGGATGGAATTTGGTTTGCGGGTTTTACGCCCTCAGCCGGAAGATGCCCGGGAAGAGGTCCAGCCAGACAGGAAGGTAAACCGGCTGGATGCGGAGGAAGAGTCGGCAGAAGAACTGGACAGGCGGTTTGACTGGCAGTATCCTTTTGAGCCGCTTACCCGTATTCCTGCCAAGGTTTCGGTCACCCGCATCACCCACCCAACCGGAAAAATTACCCTGTCAGCTCCCCGCTTTCTGACAGGAGGGGATGGACTGTTATCGGAGGAATGCGGCGGAGATGAGCTGCTGCTGGAAAAGCGGCAGGCAGAGCCGGGCAGAGCGGATACCGGGTTCACTCCGGCCCAGCAGGGTACCATCTTTCACCGGGCACTGCAATTCGCAGATTATGCGGCGGGAGCTGCCGACCCGGATAATGAGCTTGCGCGATTGATACGGCAGGAGTATCTGACGCCTGGCGAGGCGGAGACTATCGACCGGCAGGAATTTGCCGCCTTTTTCCATTCCGGTCTGATGGAACGGATGCTGCATGCTCCGAAGATGTGGAGGGAGTATAAATTCTTCGATACCATTCCGGCGGCGGAAGCCGGCTTCCCGGAGGGAGGGACCGCACCGGTCCTGCTGCAAGGTATCGCTGACTGTATCTTTGTGGAGGATGGAAAGCTGTATCTGGTGGATTATAAGACCGACAGGGTCTCTTCACTGAAACAGCTGGAAAGGCGCTATCGTGCACAGCTCAGGTTGTATAAACGGGCAATTCTGCGGCAGCCCCTCTTTCGGCGAATGGGGTTGGTGTATGGCGGAAGCTGCCTCTATTCCACCCGTCTTGGAAGTTATCTTGAGCTGACATGACAGAATATGGGGCAAAGGGAGAAAATTGGGCGGCTTTTGATGTAAATTTACGAATCGTTTATAGAATCGTACCGTAAACGTACTTGACAAATTGCTGGTTTTCCGTCATAATAGATATGTTCAAAATCTATAAAAAGACGCCTTTTGTGACATTCGCCCTGTAATTTTGAAGGACAGGTGTAGAAAAGGCGACTGTCGTATTCTGCATACGGCAGGCTGAAAGGAACGATCAAGGTATATGTCGTTATTAGGTGGACTGTTCAATTACAGCAAACCCGGCCCCGGCGTCGATAAGAACGGGCCAAAGAAGAAACGCTTTTTCTATTTTCTGGAGCTGTTTGGACGCAAATTCTGGAAACTGCTGGAGCTGAATCTTCTGTATCTGCTCTGCTGCATTCCAGTGGTTACGATTGGGCCGGCGACCTGCGGACTGGTGTACATCCTGCGCAACTTTGCCAATGAAAAGCCGGTCTTTATGGTGTCAGACTTCTTTGACGCTTTCAAATCCAACTTTAAGCAGGGATTTGTGCTGGGCCTTTTGGATATCCTGTCAAGCGGAATTGTTGGAATTGCTCTGCTGTGGTATATTGCCAATCAGGGGCTGTCGATTGCGATGGCGATTCCGCTGGGCGTTTGCATTGGCGCGGAAGTGCTGCTGATGTTTATGCGGTTTTATACCTATCTGATGGCTGTAACGGTCGAACTCCCGATTAAGCATATTTTGAAAAACAGCTTTATCTTCTCTTTCTTGGGATTGAAGACCAATTTCATCAGTGCTTTCTGGGTGATCCTGCTGGTCATTCCGGTACTCTGGTTCTGGCCCTGGCTTTTGTTCTTTATCCTGATTGGATTTTCGACTATGTGGTTTATTACCACCTTTAATTCCTATCCTTATATTGTCAAATATATCATTGAGCCCCATGAGCAGCAGATGCGTGCTCTGCGCGGCGAAGATGACGACGAATACGACGATGACGATGATGAGGAAGATGATGACGAGCCGATCTTTACCGATATCGGCTCGCAGGAAAAACCGGCGATGCCTGAAAAGAAGACCGGTAAACAGAAGATCATCCGCTGATATCCAAACGCTCTCTGTCTGACGATGGGGAGCGTTTTTGCAGGGAATTGGTGTAAGGAATACCTGGCTGAAAATATAGATAAAAAAAGTTTTGCTGTGCGGCTCATTTTATGGCAGATATTTTTTGTTTTTCTGTTGACAGAATCAGAACAATATGATATACTGCATAGGTAACAATAAAGCAGAACGCTCG
>DVLN01000207.1 GCA_018715465.1 Candidatus Faecivivens stercorigallinarum
GCGCAGCCAAAAACTCCGCTGTCGCCATCCTGCCCGCCGTCCTTCTTTCCGACGAACCATGTATTATAGATAATGTTCCCAATATCAGCGATATCGACTGTGCAATCAAGATTCTGACCCGCTTGGGTGCAGACGTCAAGATGCTCAACAAATCCACCCTGCGTATCGACCCTACCCATATCCATTCGGATACGGTGGAATATGAGCTGGGCAAAAATATGCGGGCTTCCTACTACTTCATGGGCGCACTGCTGGGCAAGATCGGACGTGCCAATGTTTCGATGCCGGGCGGATGTGACCTGGGCGCAAGACCGATCGACCAGCACCTCAAGGGCTTTCAGGCTCTCGGAGCGGACAACACCGTTGAATACGGTATGGTCCGGCTGACTTCCAACCAGCTGACCGGTGCGCACATCTATTTCGATGTCGTAACCGTCGGCGGAACAATTAATGTCATGCTGGCAGCCTGTAAAGCAAAAGGCCTTACCATCATTGAAAATGCTGCAAAAGAGCCGCATATTGTTGATGTCGCCAACTTCTTAAACTCGATGGGTGCCGATATCATGGGTGCCGGCACCGATGTCATCAAGATCCGCGGTGTCAGCCATCTGCATGGCAGCGAATATTCGATTATTCCCGACCAGATTGAGGCGGGCACCTTCATGATTATTGCAGCCGCGACCAATGGCGATATCCTGATCCGCGGCGTTATTCCCAAGCATCTGGAGGCTATAACCGCCAAGCTGCAAAAAATTGGCGCGCGGGTTGTCGAATATGATGACGCTATTCGTGTCACCGGCACCGGCATTCTCCGCAAAACCAGCGTCAAGACAATGCCGCATCCCGGTTTCCCGACCGATCTGCAACCGCAGATCACCACTCTGTTGACCCTTGCCAACGGGACTTCGATTGTCACGGAGGATATCTTTGACAACCGGTTCAAGTACGTGGATGAACTGAGACGGATGGGCGCGGATATCTCGGTTGACGGAAAAGTCGCCGTTATTGAAGGGACCGGCCACCTCAAGGGCGCTCCGGTCAAAGCAAACGACCTGCGGGCAGGCGCAGCAATGATTATTGCGGGACTGGCTGCGGATGGCGTTACCGAAATCGAGAACATCCATTATATTGAGCGCGGCTATGAGGGAATTGAGCGCAAGCTCAAGGCACTGGGCGCTGACATCAAGAAGATTTCGGTTCCCGACCAGTATGTCCAGAAGCAGGCCTGAACCCCTGATGCCTTTCCTAAAACGCTGCCGCCAGAAGCGGGCAGCGTTTTTCTAAGCACCTGTGAAGGAGAGATTTATCGTCCATGTCCCTGTTTTACAACCTGTGCAGCTCCTCCAGCGGCAACGCCACCTTTGTCGGCGACCGGGAAGGCGGACTACTTTTTGATGCCGGTGTCGGCATCCGCAACTTCTCCAAATGGCTGCTGGCGCAGGGGCTGACGCCCGACTCAGTTCGGGGAATCTTTCTGACGCATGAACATTCCGACCATATTAAAGGCGCGAGTGTAATTGCGAAACGTCATGGCATCCCCATTTACGGCAGCGAGGATACCATCCGCTGCCTGCTGGATACCGCCCGTCTGACCGGTGAAGAGGAAATCCATATTATCCGCCGGGAAACCCATCTCGACGGCTTTCTGGTGACGGCTGCGCCAACTTCCCACGATTCGCCCGGAAGTGTCTGCTACCGGGTGGATACACCGGACGGAAAATCGGTCGGGATTTGTACCGACCTGGGATATGTCTCTCCGGCCATTCTCGAACTGATGAGCGGATGCGATCATTTGCTTTTAGAGTCGAATTATGACGAAGAGATGCTCAAAAACGGCCCGTATCCCTATTACCTGAAAAAACGGATTGCCTCCCGGACCGGACATCTGTCCAACAGCCAGTGTGCCGAAACAATCGGCCGGCTGATCGCGCTGGGAACCCGTTCCTTTTCACTTGGACACCTGAGTGAGCACAACAATCTGCCCGATCTGGCCTACGACACCAGCTGCGGTTATCTGTCGCTGCTGGGGCTGACGCCGGGACGGGATTACCGGCTGGACGTGCTTGGCAAGGTCAACGATGGAAAGGCGGTGAACCTCTGATGCTGTCTGTCACCATCATCTGTGTCGGCAAGCTTAAAGAACGTTATCTGACCGACGCCTGCGCTGAATATGCCAAGCGCCTTTCTGCGTTTTGCAAGCTGACGATCACCGAACTCCCTGAATCAAGGCTGCCCGATTCCCCGTCTGACGCGGAGATCGAAAAGGCGCTTGAAAAGGAAGGAGAGATGATCCTTTCTAAGATCCCAAAAGATGCCTATGTCATTCCGATGTGCATTGAAGGAAGGATGATCTCTTCTCCCGACCTGTCGGAGATGCTGATCCGAGTGCCGCTGTCCGGCAAAAACCGGATCGTCTTTATTATCGGCAGCTCCTGCGGGCTGTCGGATACGGTAAAGGCGCGAGGGGATTTCAGGCTGTCCATCTCCCCGATGACCTTTCCCCATCAGCTGGCGCGTGTCATGCTGTTGGAACAGGTCTACCGCGGTTTTATGATCGCCGCCGGAAACAAATATCACAAATAAAGAAAACCCGCTGTAATTGAAGGAGGAACTTACTTTATGACCAGAAACGATCTGCGTAATATTGCCATTGTCGCCCACGTTGACCACGGCAAAACCACGCTGCTCAATGAGATGCTCAAACAGGGCGGCGCTTTCCGTGAAAACCAGGCTGTCGAAGACCGTGTCATGGACTCAGGCGATCTGGAACGTGAAAGAGGCATCACCATCACCTCTAAAAACACCGCGCTCCATTATAAAGGCACCAAAATCAACGTTATCGACACCCCCGGCCATGCTGACTTCGGTGGTGAGGTCGAACGTATTCTCAAGATGGTAGACGGTATCCTGCTGCTGGTCGACGCGTTTGAAGGCTGCATGCCCCAGACCCGTTTCGTCCTGCAGAAAGCAATGGAACTGGGCCATAAGATCATTGTTGTCGTCAACAAGATCGACCGCCCCGATGCCAGACTGTATGAAATTGAGGAAGAGGTCCTCGAACTGCTGCTCGACCTGAACGCAACCGAAGAGCAGCTGGATTCGCCGGTCGTCTACTGCTCCGGCCGTGACGGCATTGCTTCCTATTCTCCCGACCACCCCGGCACCGATTTGCAGCCGCTGTTTGACAAGATCATCGAACACATCGACCCGCCGCAGGGCGATCCCGATGCTCCTTTGCAGCTGATGGTTTCGTCCATCGACTACAACGACTATGTCGGCCGGATTGCGGTCGGACGGGTTACCCGCGGTACCATCCGTACCGGACAGGAAGTCACGATCTGCGACTATCACAACCCTGACACCCGTTACAGAGGCAAAGTTGTCACCCTCTATCAGTTTGACGGCCTGAAACGTGTCCCCTGTGACACCGCAACGGTTGGCGATATCGTCTGTGTTTCCGGCATTGAGAACATCACAATCGGCGAGACGATGTGTGACCCTGCACTGGTTGAGGCACTCCCCTTCCAGAAAATCAGCCAGCCGACCGTCGAAATGACCTTTGGCGTCAATACCTCCCCTCTCGCTGGCCGGGAAGGCAAATATGTCACCTCCCGCCAGATCCGCGACCGTCTGCACAAGGAACTGCTCAAGGACGTTTCGCTGCGGGTTTCCGATACCGATTCGGCTGATACCTTCCTGGTCGCAGGACGCGGTGAGATGCACCTGTCTATTCTGATCGAGACAATGCGCCGTGAAGGCTATGAGTTCCAGGTCAGCAACCCCCATGCGATGTTTAAAGAAATCGACGGTGTAAAATGCGAGCCGATCGAGCGGCTGGTCATCGACGTTCCCGACACCTGCACTGGTGTTGTCATGGAAAAAATGGGCTTCCGCAAGGGCGAACTTCAGACAATGGTCCCCCAGGGCAGCCGCGTCAAGATGGAATTCCTGATTCCGGCAAGAGGCCTGTTCGGTTATAAGAATGAGTTTTTGACCGACACTAAGGGCGAGGGCATCATGGCTTCGGTATTCGACAGCTATGCACCGTATAAGGGCGATATCCCGACCCGCAATACCGGTTCGCTGATCTCTTTTGAGACCGGTACCGCCGTTGTCTACGGCCTGTATAACGCACAGGAGCGCGGTCAGCTGTTTATCGGCGCAGGCGTCGATGTATATGAAGGCATGATCGTCGGACAGTCCCCCAAGGCTGAAGACCTGGTCGTCAATGTCTGTAAGGAAAAGCATCTGACCAATACACGTTCTTCCGGTTCGGATGACGCGCTGCGTCTGGTTCCTCCGAAGAACATGAGCCTGGAACAGTGCATCGAATTCATTGCAGAGGACGAACTGATCGAAGTTACCCCGAAAAACCTGCGGATGCGCAAGGTTATTCTGGACAAGACCCAGCGGATGAAAGCGTGGGCAGCAAAACGCAAATAATCCCCCGGACTTGATGTGCAGGACGCAGAAAACGTGATTGTCGTTTTCTGCGTCTTTTTTGTTTGAGAAAGGAAGTAATATATGGGGAA
>DVLN01000208.1 GCA_018715465.1 Candidatus Faecivivens stercorigallinarum
CCGTATAATTATCCTGGTTCGGCTTCCCCGCCGCCAGGATTTCCTGTTCCAGCCTGTCGCAGCACGCCTGCGGCGGCAGGGCCATCGCCTCGCGGATCTGTCTGAGGGTCAGGGTATCGCTCACCCCGTCCGAGCAGAGCAGCAGGGCGTCTTCCGGCTGCAGGGCAAACGGCATGCAGGTACAGTCGCAGCTGACGTCCTCTTTCCCGATGTATTCCGACAAAGCACCCGCCTGCGGGTCAGTAAAGGCCTCCCCGACCGGGAACGCGCCGTCCAACGCGCGCAGGACCAGGTCGTTTTTGAACTCCTGCCGGACGTTCAGCGCATAGAGCTTCTCCTCCCGCAGCAAAAACAGGTCGCTGTCGCCCACACACCAGAAAGAGAGCGATTTTCCTCTGAGCAGTGCCGCCACCAGCGTGGTGCCGCCATGCCCGCGGAACTGCTGGTAGACCCGCCTGCTCCGCTGCCGCACCCATTCCGGCACATCGGCGTCGTCTTCCCATGGGAAGATGCCGATCATCTCCGCCGCCGTCTGCGCGGCGATCATGCCGCCCTCGGCCAGGCCGCCCATCCCGTCGCAGAGCACCGCCAGCAGGCCGTCTGTTTCAAGGCGTTCGAGGCGGGAGATCCCAAAGGCGTCCTGCTGTTCTTCCCGGCTGCCAATCCCCTGGAGGTTGGCAAGCTCCAAAACCGGCAGCGGGACCGGCTTTTCGGTGGTCTCGGTAACCGGATGCTGGTTATCCTGTTGTGTTTCCATTTTTTCTTTTCGCTTGTTCCTTTTCCTTTTTCCAACCAGGACCAGAATCAGCAGAAGTACCAGCACAAGCCCGGCGCCGGCCGCAATGGCCATCCACATTCGGAGGAAGCCATCCTGAAACAGCGGCTGGTCCAGCCACGCAAATACACCTTCCATCCGTCATTCCTCTTTCCATTGGAACTTTTCACCGCACAATGGCAGGAACACCAGCTGGCTTCTCCCCACCTCGATCACATCATAGGCGTTCAGCGGGCGGACCATCTCCACCTGTTCATCGTTGCAATAGGTGATCCCCCGGCCCTGCCCGGGAGAGAGGGAAAAGGTGTTGTGCTTGACGTCATATGTAACCAGCGCGTGGCTTTCCCTGGAGACGGTGTCGTCGTCCGCCAGCGCCACATCCATTGCCGCCGCACGTCCGATAAAGTTCCGCCCGGCCACCAGCCTGTAATCGGCGCCGCGGTGCGGCCCGGAGATACATACCAGAAAGCCGACCGCCGGGTCAATCCCGATCTTCTTTTTGATAATCCCGACCGTCTTGCCGCGGTCTGTATCGGGCGCCGCGTTCCCCGGGACAGCGGCTACCGTCTTGCCGACCGTACCGACCGCCACCGTCTTGCCGACCCCTGCGCCCTCCTGGCAGTAGGGGCAGCTTTCAAACCGGTTCTCATCATAAAAATGGCCGTTGTCACACTGTTTCATCTTATATTCCTCCTGTAAAATATTGACCATGAAGGGATGGGGCGGCACTCTTCCTCTGGCACAGGGACGGCCCATCCCGCAGTTATTCCCGGATACACAAAGAAGGAGATGTTGTTTTGCACCTCCTTCTTCATCGCCTTTAACCATCACGGGTCAAAACCCCTGCTGGACCGGCACGCAAGGAGAAACCGGCCGTGCCACGCCCTTTTGGGTATTTTTACCACTTTGCAACATCCTCAGCAAACCGCATGACCACTGCCGCAAACTCACAGCGCTTGATGCCGGCGGCGGGGCTGATCGTGCCCTCGCTGCTGTTCCTCAGGATATCCGCGCTGGCCCACTGCATCGCACCATTTGCCCAGTCGCTGACCTTGGAGCCGCCGGTATAGATGGAAAGGTCGCCTTTTGCCGTCACGTCATACTTCTTGTATGCCGCGTACTGGTAGAGGAGCGCCGTAACCTGTTCCCAGGTAACCTTGTCGTCCGGGCTAAAACTGCTGCCGTTTGCCGGTAGGATCTTCTTGCTGGTGACCCATTCTGTCACCTGGGTGTAGAGTTTGCTCTTGACGATCTTATCATAGCTCTGGCTGCGGGTGGATTTCGACTTGTTTTCCAGCCTCCACAGCGCGGTGATGGCCTGCTCCCATGTCAGCGTCCCATCGGGGGAGAAGGTCTCGTCGCCTGTACCGTCCATCAGCTTGTTGTCAAGCGCATAGTCCACATACTGATGGTACCACTTGCCGGTGTCCAGATCGGTGAAATCAAGGGATGGGCAGTCGGCCTTTTTCTCCTTGATATTCTGATAGGTCATGGCGCTTTCCAGGATAATCCTCCGCTCCACCGCCTCGATTTCCTCGGTCTTGCAGCATGTCAGCATCCAGCCGCTCTCGATAAGGCTGTAAATCTGCGTGTTGAGATACCGGCAGAGTTCTGTATTGCCTTTCATCAGAATCAGCCCGAAGCCGCGGTAATCCCGGTTTTTCACCTTATAGTTGCACTGGGCGACCTTCCCTCTGAGAATCTCCTTGGAAATCTTATCTGCAAATGACTGGTCAAACGGGCTAAATACACCGGCATCCACCTCACCTGCGGCCAACGCATCGAGGACTGCCTGGTTGTTAGCGAGTTCATGCAGCTCCGCTTTTGGATACTGTACTGCGGTGCTGTTGGCCTGCACCGCACCCTTGACAACGGCGATGCGGGCAGTTTCAAGGTCCTTTTCCTTCCGAATCTTTTTGCCCGATACCGGCCGCTTGCTTAAAAATACATTATATAATTCGACACCGATGATATCAAAGTTCTCCGTCATTTCGTAAAGGGCAAGCCGTTCCTGGTTGATCACAAAGTTATCCGCCGCAAGGTCGACCTCCCCGGCCGCTACCGCATCCAGCTGCTCCTGTGTGCTGCCGTATTCGACAAACTCCACTTTGACGCCCAGCTCTTTGGCAAGCCGGCGGCAGAGTTCCGGCACGGGGCCGTCCCGGGTGCCCGCAAGGCTTGCGTATTGATCCGGCACAATGTAATTGAATCTTGCGCTGTCGCTCACCGAGATGGTCAGCACGCCGCGCTCCCGTATCGCATCGGTAGAATGGCCGGCGGGGGTCGTTTCCTTGGCTGCCAGGCTGCCCTAGCTCTCACCTGTTTCAGCAAACGCAGCCGTCCCTCCCCAGGCCGCGGCGCACAAAAGCATCGACAGCGCCATCACGGTTGCGGTCACTCTTCTGAACATCCTCTTTTGTTTGAACATTTACGTTCCCTCCTTAATCATAACGGGTCGTTGAGGAGCAGGATACTGTTGGTATTTATATCATACATAAAAAATACACATTTTTGCAGTTCGCACCCGCGCCATTTTGTTTAAAATAGGGGTTCGTATCTGTGCCATTTTGCAAAACGGGCAAAAAAATACCGCTTTCCACAGGGAAAACGGTGAGATTGACGAAAACCGTCCAAAATTTATCTAAACTTTTATTCGACTCCGCAAACCGGCGGCAGGGCGGAAAACATCCGCAAAGGTTGTCCGAAACCATCCGGCAGCTTTCACTCCACAGTAAAATCCATATAGTTCTTGAACAGGCCAAGCCGTGTTTTGGTCTCGGTCTTTTCATAAATGGAGGAGACATACCGCTGCACCATCCGCCGTGAAATGTACAGGCTGTCGG
The DNA here is from genome assembly GCA_018715465.1 of Candidatus Faecivivens stercorigallinarum. GTDB lineage: Bacteria > Bacillota > Clostridia > Oscillospirales > Ruminococcaceae > Faecivivens > Faecivivens stercorigallinarum. The sequence goes on from DVLN01000208.1 coordinate 3,619, forward strand.
CGATCCTCTGCAAATCGTCGTCGGTGGTCAACAGCATTTCCAGCACTTCTGTTTCACGGGGGGTCAGTGCGCAATGCTCCGCATACAGCTTCAGCCGCTGCTCCGGCGCCATCGCCGGCTCACCGGCACAAGTATCCTCCGCCTTTTTCTCCGCCTCCTGCCCGATCAGCAGGTAGCCGCCGGCCGCCATCGAGATGACCAGCATGACGAACATCAGAAGGTCGATCCCGATGATCAGATTCAGCGGGAGGTCCGCCAGGCAGGCGGCAGCCAGTACCACATCCGCCAGCCCGCTGACGACCCGCCCCATCCCGGCCCAAAGCTCAGGATAACGGGTTTCCTTCGCAATATTCCAAAACATCAGGTTGAAATAGGCGATATTGGCGCTGAGGCAGGTGTAATAGATACACATATTCAAGTGGTAATCTTCCAGCTCGCCAAATAAAATCGGGTTGAACACCGCGAACATCGTCACGCACAAGGTCGCAATCGGGACATACTTCTGTTTTTTCAGGTCGCCGATCCATCCAATCAAAAGATACCCGGCAATCACGAACAGCCGCGGCCAGGAATAATAATCGAATTCCTGGTAATTGGTCTGCACATTCAGCCGCGTCATCTGGGTATCGTAAAAGGTGCCGATCACCGAAAGGGCGACAACCGTCAGCGACAGGATCAGCAGCCTTTTGCGTATATCATTTCTTGATTCGGAAGACTCCCTTTCATACGGCAGGCAGTCCTCCGCCAGCCATGTCCACGGCCTGCTGACAGCCAGCCACAGCGTCGCCGAGAACCCCAAAGCCAGGATAACCGGGAGCCCGAACATAATATCCAGATGCTCCTGCAGCAGGTATTGCAGCAAAATTGCCGCGGAAGCGCCGATTGCCATGACCTTTCCGGTACAATCGGTCTGCGACAGGGCCAGGGACATGCAGAAATAGACCATCCCGCCGAGCAGGCCGAGCAAAAAAGCGGCCAGCATCGCCAAAATGGAGCAGACAGCCACCGAGCGGATAAAGTAAAGGGCAATCACACTGATGAAATACATCAGGTTCGGGATGACCAGCAGCTGGAGCCGTGCCTTTTCATCCTGAAATATCCTGCGCAGCAGCGCAAAAGACACAAACCCCGCCGCAACCAGCAGATAATCAATATAATGCAGCGCAAGCTGCCACTCGGGAGCGGAAACGCCATTATTTTGACGGTCAATAAAGGTGAGTGTCACCATATATTCAAACATATAGATCGAGAAAAAGACGATCAGGAAAATGATTCTGTTCTTCTTGAGTTTATGCTTAATTAAATCGAAATCCATTCCTGTTTTCTCCTTTGGGCAAAATACAAAGGCCGTACTGTCCTGCATATACCCGCTCAACATACCAAAAGTATAGATAAAATTCCACCCGCACTTCCGAAACCTTCGGCGGATCCGCCGTGAAGTGCCCGGCAGACCGGTTCCAATATGTAAAAGCTGATATTTGAAGATTAGCATATTGTCTTCATCTTGTCAATATTGGTTGACACATTTTCTCATTTGTTCTGATTCATATTCCTTACCTCTTTCTGTCAAATGGATTTCACCGCCGCCCGCAAGCCAAAATGTGGGTATGGCTCCGGTTACGGCATGGTGATGATGGAATCACAGCATTTATAGTCGTTATCAATATTGTGGGCGATAAAGCGGGCCTTAAAATTCCGCTGGTTGCAGATGGCTTTCGGCGAACCGCCAGACACATCCAGATCTTCTGGAAGGACAAACTTGAGGCATTTCACCTTCACATCCCGACACCCCGGGTAGTAGTGGGCAGGAATGGTGATGGTTTTCATTCCACGCTGGTATTCAGTGCCGTTTTGATCCACTTCGGTGAGAATGGCCGCCAGCGCGACCCGCTTGCCGGGGCAGACGTTTTTCACCGTTACATCCAACTGCAAAATCCGGCCCAGGGACTCCAGATAGGTGTCACCCATGTCGATGACCACCGAATCCTGGCAGCCGTCAATCGTCAGATCCACCGGCACCGGACAGGGTTCTGGATGCACGACAATCCCACATTCCACTGTGACAGAAGGGGCGGGGAAAGTGACTGCGTTTCCCTCGTCATCCGAATAGGTGATGGACTGATTGACCAGTTTTTCGCCGGATCTGTTCGCGGTATGCTGAATATAAAACGCTAAAGATGCGCCTTCGTTGGCAGAAACACCCAGTTCAGGAATTTTCCATTGGATGGTATTTGGGTCAATCATCATTGCGGTTCCCTTGCTGGGTGGAGCAACACTGATGATGACAAAATCAGGGTTGACGATCTCGTCGATCACAATGTTGGTAGCGCCTGTTTTGGAAATATTGGCGGCCAAATCCTTGAACAGCTCTTCCAAATCAGCATCATCCGGCGTAACCGCCACATGGGAAGCATCTGGATCGGTGGCCCAATCGTTGAGGACGCTCACATCAATTCCATCGGCCCCAATCAAACCAATGCAGTAGATGATAATGCCCGACGCCCTTGCCGCCGCTGCAACCGGAGCCGGCGGCGGCCCGGCTGTGGTTTTCCCATCGGTAAACATGACAATCACCTTGGCATTGGTTGAGAGCGGATCAAACAACTGTGAAGCCTTTGCAAATGCGTCTGCATGGTTGGTTGCACCATCCGCCACAAGGTCATCTACCGCACTCTTGAGCGTGTCTACTGAAGTGATCAGCTGGGTATCTGCCGAAGCAGTATCGGCAAAGCTGACAATGGCCATCCGGCTGCCGGAACCGATGTTTCCGTCAGGGGTACCGTCGGTCGCTTCATCTATAATATCAATAAAGGTTTTGGCACCCACTTTCATATTAGCAAGGGAGCTTCCCGCCATGCTTCCGGAGCGATCCAATACCAAAACAATATCCGTTGGATTGATTAAAATGTCTGGAGAAGCAGAAAGGGCAAGTGTCACCTTTACCAATCCATCGCAGTCGATGCGATCCACATCGACCTGCTTATTTGAACTCGTAACACCCATCGTATTGCCTCCTAATCATAAA
>DVLN01000209.1 GCA_018715465.1 Candidatus Faecivivens stercorigallinarum
ATATTCTTTGCCCTGCGCAAATGCCACAAGACTCTCTATCCCGCATGTCACCATACTATCGACCGCCTCTTTGGTGTAAAATGCCATATGCTGGGTCATAATCACATTCGGGAACTGCCGCAGATAAGCCATGTCCCGGTTTTTCAGAATATCGGTCCTGCAATCGTGATGATAGATGCCGTCTTCCTTTTCAAAGACATCCATCGCCACCCCGCCGATTCGCTGGTTCTCAATCGCATGGGTCACCGCCTGAATGTCCATCAGCTCGCCGCGCGCACAGTTGATCAGCATACCGTCCGGCTTCATCAGCGACAGCGTCCGTTCATTGACCAGATAATGGGTGGAATCCAAAAGCGGGGTATGCAGCGAAATCATATCGCAGCGGGTAAAGATCTCATCCACACCTACATATTCACCCAACTGAGCTGCCTCCGGGTTTTGCCGCACATCACTGCATAGCAGCTTGCAACCAAACCCCGACAGATTTTCCATGACCGCGCAGCCAATCCGTCCGGTGCCAATGATGCCGACCGTCATATCGCGCATTTCTCTGCCCATCAGACCGCCGAGCGAATAGTCGTTGACCTGCTGCCGCCAGAGAGCTGGCTTATACCTGCGAATCAACATCAGCATCAGCATTACAGTATAGTCTGCCACACCATATGGGGAATAGCTGGCGTTGGAAATACGGATCTTCAGTTGCCGCGCCGCTTGGGTGTCAATATGGTTAATCCCGATGCACCGGGAAGAACAGGCGTAAATTCCCATCTCCGCCAGCTTTGTGAGTACCTCCCGGTTAAGCCTGGAATACCCCAGCGTTGACACTCCGTCACACCTCTGAGCATGTGCAATTGTATCCAGATCTAACACCTCACTGGTGAGCACCAGCTCCAACTGATACTTCTGACGCAGTGTTTCCAGCATCTGTCGTTCGTCATCCCTTACCTCATAAATACAGAATTTCACCCTACTGCTCCTTTCTTGATTGCTCTGTTGCTTTTTTGTTTTTATCCTTTAGCGTATAAAAGAAAAAGCGGCGGGAAAACCCGCCGCAAATTTCACCCTTTTAAACTGGCTGGACATCTGCCCCGGCCAGATAATTTTTCCCAGAAACAGGACAAGATATCCACCCACCTTTCTATTTTTACTCTCCGCAGACAAGATACCGGCCGCAGATTACATCCTCGACCGCCAGTCCAAGCGCATCAAACAAGGTAATATCCTCATCCGAGGTACGTCCCTCTGCCCTGCCGGTCAGCAATCCGCCAATCGAGCCTTTGATATGCTCCCGGGTGATCAGTCCTTCCGACAGCGGGACCAGATATTCGCCCGCTTCCTTCTCCATTGCCTCAATCTGGTCGGCATACAGCCGGGAAGCTGCAACCAGTTCAGAAGTCACTTCGCGGGTCACCGGCGTAAAAGTGCCGACCGCATTAATATGCGCACCCTTTTTGACCCACTCCAGTTTCAGATACGGGTCTTTGGAAGGGGTCAGTGTGCAGATGATGTCGGCATCCCGCACTGCTGATTCAACATCGGAAGCAACCTGCACCGGGATATGATATTTTTCCTCCGATTCCTCCGCAAATTTCTGTGCAGCCTCGGGACGGATGTCATAAACCGAAACCTGCTGTAAACCTGGACGGACGATCAGCATGGCGGCCAGATGGCTTCTTGCCTGTGCACCGGCGCCGATCAGAGCCAGTTTCTTCGGATTCCTGACAGCCAGCAGATCGGTTGCGACGCCCGATACTGCACCGGTACGAATCTCAGTGATTACACCACAGTCTGCCATTCCAACAAAGCTTCCATGCACCGACTCAAAGATCATCACATAGCCCATATGGGACGGATACTCGGTGCCTGCATTGGCATGAAACGCCGTAATAACCTTGGCACCAAAATAGTTGCCATCTCCCAGATAGGCCGGCATAAATCCAAAGAGGTTGCCATGCGGAAGCTTGTTGACGCTTCTCAGCGGCTGCATCGCGCTCCCGTCTTCCAAAGCGGACAGGCCTTCCCGCATCAATCTGATACAGGTTGCCATATCCAGCTTTTCCCTGGCCTGTTTTGCTTCCACCACAATCATGATTCCGACTTCCTTTCAACAGGTGACTGTCCTGTCCAGTAAACTGGACAGCTACTGTTTTCAGTATAACAGCGCCGTTACAAGATGTCAAATATTCCGGCTGATTTTTTACACATTGTCACATTTGTACCGAAGTGGCAGACAAATTTCACCGTTTGGTTGAAAAATACCCTTTTCGGCGGTATAATATCTTCAGGACTTTACTACAACCGGCTGCTCTGCTTCCCTTTCCCGGACAGAGCTGGCAAAAGGGATGATCGACAGGATGGAGAAACAGGCAATGCTGCAGCTGCTCACCAGTCTGGCCGAAGGAATCGCCAGGACTTTTGGCCGCAGCTGTGAAACCCTGATACAGGATTTGGACAGCCAGAATCATCCGATTCTAGCCATATTTAACGGCCATGTCACCGGCCGAAGCATTGGTTCAACCGAGGATGTCTTCGGCAGCAGCCAGAATGCGATCGACCCCCGGCTGCTGCAGCAGGACTGGGTCAATATGATGGTGGTTCGGGGGGAACAGAAGATCAAAAGCTCAACCATGATTATCCACGGAGACGGATACTGTCTGGGACTGGGCATCAATCTGGATGTTACCCAATCGTCTGCCTATGCCGAATATCTTGCCGAACAGCTGCGGATTGACAACTATCTGGAAACAGCTTTTGATTCCGCCAAACAGGGCCGGCTGGAAGAGATTTTCAACAGCTGCATCCATACCCTCGGAATTCCAGCTGACCAGATGAAAAAATCTGACCGTATTGCGCTGATCCAGCTGTTGCAGCGGGAACACGCGTTTGATTACCAGAGAGCGGTTCCCTTTGTCTCGGAAAAACTGGGTGTTTCCCGCTATACGATTTATAACTATCTGAAACAGGAGCAGACGGAGGACTGAATGACCGGCTGCCGTAAGGAGGAAAGCTATGTCTGCCGCCGGAATCGTCGCGGAATACAATCCACTGCATACCGGACATTTTTATCATATCACTCAGACACGCAACCAGGCCGACGGGCTGGTTATCGTCATGAGCGGCAACGCGGTCCAGAGAGGCGGACCTGCTTTTTTTTCCAAATGGGATCGGGCGCGGGCGGCTGTCCTGTGCGGTGCCGACCTGGTACTGGAGCTTCCGGCAGTTTGGGCCTGTGCGCCGGCTGAACGATTTGCAGCAGGTGCAGTGGAAATCCTGGCTGGGTGCGGATGCGTCAGCATGATTTCCTGCGGCAGCGAATCGGGAGACTCACAACAGCTCAGACAGGCTGCTGATGCTATCCGAGAGGCGGAAACCTCTCCATTGGTTGCCAGACTGCTGAAAACCGGCATCACCTACGCCGCGGCGCGCGAAGAGGCAGTCCGCCAGCTGTGCGGCGGGCAGACAGCCGACCTTCTCCGCAGTCCGAACAATATCCTTGCAATCGAATATCTGAAGGCAAACGCGGTGCTCAACCATCCGATGGACTTTTTCACCGTCCGGCGGCAGGGAGCGGCACACGACAGTGATCAGGCCAGCGGTCAGACCGCCAGCGCTTCGATGCTGCGCAGTCTGTATGCAGCGGAAGAAGGCGCTTTAGCCGGAGAATACATCCCGCCGGCAGCGCTGGAGATCTTTACCCGCGCTTTGCAGCGGGGGGAAGGTAATACCGATCCTGCGCGGATAGAACGTGCCATTCTTTACCGGCTGAAAACCGCATCGGCAGATGAGCTGAAAATTCTACCGGATATCTCGGAAGGGCTGGAAAACCGTTTTCTGGCTGCGGCCAGGACTGCACGTTCATTGCCGGAGCTGCTTGATACCGTTAAAACCAAGCGATACACACTCTCCCGGCTGCGGCGGATTATCTGGAACCTGATGCTCGGCAATACCCGTTCGCTGACCCTCTCCTCCCCGCCTTACCTGCGGGTGCTGGACTTCAACCAGACGCGGGGACGGGAACTTTTACGCCAGATTAAGAAAAATGGGGCCTTGCCGGTCTTTCATTCAATGGCTGATCTGGAAAAGACTTTTCCTGTCCATGCAGAAGTAGAAAAAAGGGCGACTATGCTTTTTAATCTCTGCTGTCCTGAAGTCGCGGAAGTTACCGAGTATCCAAAAATTGTTCCTTACTCCCCCGACAGCGCACCTACCAGATAAAAAACGGGATATCTCCCTGTATATAAAAAATCAAACAGAAAGGATTTTTTGACATGATTTCAATTGCGATCGACGGCCCTTCCGGGGCAGGAAAAAGCACCATCTCCCGTACTGTTGCCGGAAAGCTGGGGTATCTGTATGTCGACACCGGCGCACTTTACCGGACGATCGGACTGTATGTCCTCCGCAACGGTTCCGACCCTAAAAATGAACAGCAGGTGCAGACGCTTCTGCCCCAATTGCAGGTAAACATGGGCTATCAGGATGGTATCCAGCAGATGTTTTTGCAGGGCGAAAATGTGACGGATCAGATTCGTACACCCGAAGTTTCAATGGCAGCGTCCGGCGTTTCGGCCCACAGCTGTGTACGGGCGTACCTCCTGGACTTACAGCGCCGTCTTGCGCGGGAAAATAATGTGATCATGGATGGACGGGATATCGGTACGGTCGTCCTGCCCAACGCGGATGTCAAGATCTTTCTGACCGCCTCATCGGCTGTCCGGGCAAGACGGCGATTTAATGAACTGATTGCCAAGGGCGAAGATATAACCTATGAAAAAGTGCTCGATGATGTTGAAAAGCGGGACTATGCCGACAGCCACCGCGCAATCTCTCCTCTCAAACAGGCTGAGGACGCAATCGTCGCTGACACCTCAGAGCTGAACTTTGAAGAATCGGTTGCACTGATTCAGAAGATCATCGCCCAACACTTCGAAAAAAAAGCTGACCAGAACCCCTGACTCCTGCCCCAACGTGTTTTAAAGAAGGTATCCGATATGATTTTTTATAAAATAGCCCGCGCCGCCACCTTTCTTGTCTCCAAAATTCTGTATAAAGTCCGGTATGAAGGACTGGAGAATGTTCCCAACGACCGCGGTTTTGTCCTCTGTTCCAACCATATTTCCACATTTGACCCGATCCTGATCGCGGTCAGGCTGAAACCTCAGTGCTTTTTCATGGCAAAAGAGGAATTATTCGAAAACAAACTGCTTGCTCCGATCATTCGCGGTCTGGGCGCTTTTCCGGTTACCAGGGGCAAAGGAGATACCGCCGCAATCGAAAAGGCAGTGGATTATGTCAAAAATGGTAAGGTGGTCGCGATCTTCCCCGAAGGTCACCGCAGTGAAGACGGAAAACTGCAAAAACTTAAATCCGGCGCAGTCGTCATCGCGGCAGAAACCGGGATGGGATTGCAGCCTTGCGTCATTAAAAAGGGACCGCAAAAACGGCTGCGGACCCCTGTCGTCATCCGTTACGGCAAATTTATCACCCACGAACAGCTGGGACTTACCGGAAAAGTGCCCTCTCAGATCAGAGCTGCAAACCGGCTGCTGACCAATTCAATGGAAAATATGTTGGAGGATATCCATGTCTGAACAACCTGCTTTACAGAAAACCGTCTCCCTCAAAGGTCACCGTACAATTACTCTGGCGTCATCCGCAGGGTTCTGTTATGGGGTTAAACGAGCCGTCGACCGGGCATTTGAAATCGCTGCACAGACTTCCGATGCGGTGACACTTGGGCCGATCATCCATAACCCCCAGATCGTCCAGCGGCTGCAGGACCTCGGCGTTCCCAGTGTCTCCTCCCCTCAAGAAACTCATCCCGGACAGACGGTTATTATCCGTTCCCATGGCGTCGCCCAGTCAGTCTATGACCAGCTGGACGGAAGGAATATTGTCGACTGTACCTGTCCCCATGTCGCCCGTATTCATCGGATTGCGCGGGAGGTGACTGAGCAGGGAATGGTACTGCTGATCGCGGGCAACCCTGATCACCCGGAGGTACAGGGAATTGTCGGTCACGCAAAAGGCGAAGTGCATGTCTTTCAGGATGAAAAAACGCTGACCGAAATTCTGGAAAAGCTGCGCCGGGAAGGGAAAACCGAGATTGCAGTCGTCCAGCAGACGACGCTTGGGCAATTATTGTGGAAAAATTTACAAAGCATTATTGAAAAGTACTATACAAACATCAAAAAATTTGATACAATATGTAACGCAACAAATTTGCGGCAGCAGGAAGCTGTCGCTCTGGCGCAAAAATCCGACCTGATGATCGTCATTGGCGGCCGCGAAAGCTCGAATACACAAAAACTTTACGAAATTTGTGCGCAAAACTGCGAAACTATCGCCATTGAGACAAAAACAGAACTTGACAAAACACGGATTTTACGCCATAATAATATTGGCGTTACTGCCGGTGCTTCTACCCCGGCTGATATAATCAAGGAGGTTTTAACAACCATGAGTGAAATTCTGGAAAATCAGGAAGAAGAGCTCACTTTTGCCGAGCTCTTCGAACAGTCTCAGACTGAAAAATTATATAACGGGAAAAGGGTAAAGGGCATCGTCTCCAACATTACGCCTAACGAGATCCACGTAGATATCGGTGCCAAACAGACCGGTATCGTTCCTGCATCTGAACTGTCTGAAAACGGCGACCTCACCCCCGACAGCTTTAAAATCGGCGATGAGATTGATCTGGTTGTTGTCAAAGTCAACGATCAGGAAGGTGTTGTCACCCTGTCCAAGAAACGCCTGGACGCGGAGGCTAACTACACTGCTGTTTGCAAAGCATATGAAGATGGCACCGTTATGACCGGTACGGTTACCGACGTAATCAAAGGCGGTATCCTTGTCAACTGCAACGGCCTGAAGGTATTTGTACCCGCTTCTCTTGCTTCCGACAGACGCACCGAAGACCTTTCGGTTCTGATGGGCAAGGAAGTTCAGTTCAAGGTTATCGAAGTCAACGACCGCCGCAGACGCGCTGTTGGTTCGATCAAAGCTGTACTGAACGAAGCGAAGAAAGCAAAACAGGAAGAGTTCTGGGCGAACGTTGAAGTCGGTAAGGTTTATACCGGTGAGGTTAAATCTATTACCTCTTACGGCGCGTTTGTCGATCTGGGCGGCGTTGATGGTATGATCCACATTACCGAGCTGTCCTGGACCCGCATTAAGAGCCCCGAGGAAGTTGTTCATGTCGGCGATACCGTTGAAGTTTATATCAAGGACATCGACACCGAAAAGAAGAAAATCTCTCTCGGCTACAAAAAGGCAGAAGACAATCCGTGGGAAATCTTCAAGAGAGATTACCCTGTTGATACCATCTGCCCTGTCAAGATCGTTTCGATCACCACTTTCGGTGCTTTTGCACAGATCATCCCCGGCGTTGACGGCCTGATCCACATTAGCCAGATCGCGAATGAGAGAATCGCAAAAGTTTCTGACAAGCTGGCAGTCGGCGATGTTGTCGATGCAATGATCATCGACATCGACTACGAGAAGAAGAAAGTTTCTCTGTCTATCCGTGCTACTCTGGATGCCGGTTCTGACGAAGAATGATTTTTCTGAGCTGTAAAACAAACGGCGCGTCCCTGATTGGGTGCGCCGTTTTCGGTTTCGGGCGTGTGCCCGTGCACATAATCAAACATTGAAAGGGGATTTTTTCATGGACATCAAACAGGCAAAACAGGACATCCGCCTGGGCAAAACCACGCTGGGCATTGAACTGGGCTCCACCCGCATTAAAGCAGTGCTGATTGGAAGCGACCATGCCCCGATTGCATCCGGCAGCCATGACTGGGAAAACAGGCTGGAAAACGGCATCTGGACCTACCGGCTGGAGGATGCCTGGACAGGTATCCAGGACTGCTACCGCAAGCTGTGCGAAAAGGTACAGGCAAAATATGAGGAAGAGCTGACCAGCTTTGCTGCAATCGGTTTTTCTGCTATGATGCACGGCTACCTGCCTTTTGACAGCGAAGGGAATCTGCTGACCCCCTTCCGCACCTGGCGCAACACAATGACGGAAGAAGCAGCCGCTCAGCTGACCGATCTGTTTGGTTTCAACATTCCGCAGCGCTGGAGTATCGCCCATCTGCAGCAGGCGATCCTGAACGGAGAACCGCATGTTGCAAAGATCGCCCATCTGACCACACTGGCCGGATATATCCACTGGAAGCTGACCGGCGTCAATGCACTGGGCGTTGGAGAAGCGTCGGGCATGTTCCCAATCGGCAAGGACGGCGAATATAACCGTGAGATGCTGGAAAAATTTGACGCGCTGCATGCAGACAAAGCATTCCACTGGAAGGTTGAAGAGATTCTGCCCAAAGTCCTCAGTGCCGGAGAAGACGCCGGCAGTCTGACCGCAGAGGGCGCTCTGCTGCTCGACCCGACCGGAACATTGCAGCCCGGTATCCCGCTCTGCCCGCCCGAAGGGGACGCCGGAACCGGCATGACAGCAACCAATGCGGTCGCTGTCCGTACCGGCAATGTCTCGGCCGGTACCAGCATCTTCTCGATGGTCGTACTGGAACACCAACTGTCAAAAGTTTACCCTGAAATTGACATGGTCACCACCCCCACCGGCAAACCGGTCGCAATGGTCCACTGCAACAACTGTACCTCGGATATCAATGCCTGGGCGGAAATGCTGATCGGGTTTGCAAAACGGGTGGGGCTTACCTGCTCGATGCCGCAGGTACTGGACGCGATCTTCTTTGCAGCGTTGGACGGCAAACCGGACTGCGGCGGAATCCAGACGGTCAACTATTTCTCCGGCGAACCGGTAACCGGGCTGGCAGAGGGACGCCCACTGCTGGTGCGCAGCCCCGATGCTGATTTCAGCTTTGAAAACCTGTCCCGCGCCCATCTGTATGCAGCCGTTGCGACCCTGAAAACCGGTATGGACATCCTGACGGAAAAGGAACATGTCACCATCGACACGCTGATGGGACACGGCGGCTTCTTCAAGGCGGAAGGTGTCGGGCAGAAACTGATGGCAGGAGCATTGTCCACCCCTGTATCGGTTATGGAAACGGCCGGAGAAGGCGGCCCGTGGGGAATTGCGCTGCTGGCAGCATACCGGGTTTGGAAACAGCCGGGCGAAACGTTGGAAGATTACCTGGCAAACCATGTCTTTGCTGGTGCGAAGGCGACAACCGCACAGCCTGAAAAGAAAGACCAAGATGGGTTTGCCGCCTATATGAACGGTTTCCGGTCAGCGTTGGAAGTGGAAAAAGCTGCCGTTCATTTCTGCTGAAACGCCAGAAGATGCAGTCATTTTTTCCAACGATACCGGCCTATTCACCGTTTATTCATAGGGAATGTTACAAATTCCTGCAAAATGCTTGAAATTTAACGGAATGTAGGCTAATATATAAGTGTACGTTCTCTGTGCGCCGGTATCGTTGGTTTTGCAGAAGCGGCAGGATGTCTGCCGTCTTGCGTATCCGGCCTATGAACATATTTTGCAGCGTAAGCTGACTGAAAGGACAGGAAAATATGAAAATTCTGGTTATTAACGCCGGCAGTTCCTCTTTAAAATACCAGCTGATCAACATGGATAACGATGAGGTTATTGCCAAAGGCAACTGTGAGAGAATTGGTATCGACGGCCGTATCACCCACAAAACAGCATCCGGCTACTCGGTCACTGAGGATTGCAGCTTCCCTACCCATACCGAAGCATTTGAAAAGGTTATCGAAAAATTGACCAGCGGCGACGGCAAAGTCGTCGATTCCGTCTCTGAGATCTCCGCTGTCGGCCATCGTGTCGTCCAGGGCGGTGATATCTTCAGCAAATCGGTTATCGCAACCGACGAGGTCATCGACCAGATCGAAAAGCTGTCTCCTCTCGCGCCTCTGCACAATCCCGCACATGTTCTGGCCCTGCGTGCCTGCCGTAAAGTTGTCGGTGACAATGTCCCGATGGTTGCCGTATTCGATACTGCTTTCCATCAGACTATGCCCTCCAAGGCTTTCATGTATGGTCTGCCCTACGAAGATTACGAAAAATACTCGATCCGCAAATATGGCTTCCACGGCACCTCCCACCGCTTTGTATCGGCTGACTTTGCAAAACGCATCGGCAAACCGCTGGATCAGCTGAAGATGGTCACCTGCCACCTGGGCAACGGTTCTTCGATCACCGCTGTTGACTGCGGCAAGTCGGTTGACACCACGATGGGCTTTACCCCTCTGGACGGCGTCATCATGGGTACCCGCTGCGGCGCAATTGACGCTTCCGCTGTTCTGTACCTGATGGAAAAGACCGGTATGAATGCTTCTGAGATGAGCAACTACCTGAACAAGAAGTGCGGCTTCTTTGGCATTACCGGCGGCAAATCGGACAATCGTGACATCGAAGCTGGCATTGCAGCCGGTGACGAACGCTGTGCACTGGCAACCAATATGCTCAGCTATGAGATCAAGAAACAAATCGGCGCATATGCGGCGGCAATGGGTGGTCTGGACGCAGTTGTCTTTACCGGTGGTATCGGTGAAAATGCAATCGGTATCCGTAAACTCTCCTGCTCTGATCTGGAATTCCTTGGAATTAAGCTGGATGAAGAACGCAATATCGCTTTGAACCATGGCGAAGGACGCATCTCGACCGACGACTCCAAAGTTGAAGTTTGGATTGTTCCGACCAATGAAGAACTGCTGATCGCGATGGATACCCAGGCTCTGGTTGAAAATCAGGCTCTGTAATCTGTCAGAGAAAAATGTCAAATGCCTCCGGGGAAACCTGGAGGCATTTTTAGCAATAACGGTGTATTCTATTTGTTGACGAAACCCCCGTCCTGCATAAACAGGACGGGGGTTTCGCAG
>DVLN01000210.1 GCA_018715465.1 Candidatus Faecivivens stercorigallinarum
TTGATTCATACCGTTATCGGTTCTTTTGGACTGGTCACCGTTGCACCATTTACCGCCCTTTGTTCGGGTATTCTGTTTACCCTCCACAAAAAAACAGATAAAACCAACCTGTAAAAACAGGCCGCATAAAACGGGAATCTTTGACCCGTTTTATGCGGCCTGTTCTATATTTAAATTTAAATACCAATTATGAATCCCTGCGCCGGACCCAGACGGTCATCTCATTCTCTCCACGGTTGGCCCAGGTATAATAAGGGACAAATTTGAGCTCTACCGGCTCATATTCCACCGATCGGGCAGTCCTGTACAGTCTTCCCGCCTGATCCGGCTCTTCCGTCTCCTTCCAGCCGATTGCGACGACTGCGGGGAACTTCTCCCCCTCAATGGAAAAAGGCTCGATATGTGCCTTTGCATTTGCGCTCAGAGCCAACAGATGCAGATTTTTACCGTTGTCCCGCTCTTCCAGACAGTAGACGACAGGCCCCCTTGTGACAGCAATCTGACCGGCTGTCTCCCGCACCAGCGGGTTGGACTGCATCAGCCGGATATTCATGACAAAATCAAGTTCCAGAAACTCGTCTTCTTTCCACGCTCTTGTGATATACAGATACCCATTTTCCAGACGCGCGTCATCCAGCGAAATCCCACAGCTCTTATACTCTCTGCACCACCCGGGAATCCGAAGGGCAAGCGACCACTTTCCAGATGCGGCCCCCTCTCCGCTGACGCGGATGGAAACTGTTCCGTTATAGGGGAAGTGAGAACGCAGCTGTACATGAACTTCTCCTTCCGGGGTACTGAGTTTCAGATCGCTGCCAATATACAGATGCAGATACAGAGTGTCTTCCGACGCCGTATAAGCATACCGTCCAATCGAACCGATCAGCCGGGCTAGATTGGGCGGGCAGCAGGCACAGCCAAACCATTTCTGGCGCACCGGCTGAACATGTGCTTTTCTTTCGTCCTTATGGCAGGCAACCGGATCGACGGCCAGCGGGTTGACATAGAAAAAGCTCTTGCCATCCAGCGCCATCCCGCTTAATACGCCGTTATACAGTGCCGTTTCCATTACATCCGCATACTTTGCGTCTGCTTCCAGCTGAAGCATCCGACCGGCAAAAAAGATCAGACCAATTGACGCGCATGTTTCCGCATAGGCGGTATCCGACGGTAAATCATAGTCAAACGAGAAGGATTCCCCAATATGCGTGCCGCCAATTCCGCCGGTAATATACATTTTTCTCTGGGTAATGCTGTCCCACAGGGTGCGGCAGGCCTGCAAAAGGCTGTCATCCCGGTCAATTCTGGCCAACTCGGCCATCCCTGCATACAGATAAACCGCCCGTACCGCATGACCGACCGCCTCTGTCTGCTCGCGCACTGGCAGATGCGCCTGATGGTAACTATAACGTATTGAATCATCACCTGGCTTGATATCTTCCGGGTGCTCGGAATCAAAATAATAGGGACGCCGGCCCCGCTCATTGATAAAAAATCGGGAAAGTTCAAGATAACGGGTTTCACCGGTTACCTCATACAGCTGAAGCAGAGCCATTTCCGCAATCTCATGTCCTGGGTACCCCCGTTTTTTGCCTTCTCCGTCCCCCAGTTTGCTGGCCGCATAATCCGCATACCGGCAGGCAACCTGTAACAGACGGTCTTTACCGGTCGCCTGATAATAGGCAATCGCCCCTTCAATCAGATGTCCCAGACAATATAGCTCATGAAAATCCCGCAGATTGGTAAAAATCTGATCCTGTCCGTTCAGGATATAATAGGTGTCCAGATACCCATTTGGCTGCTGAGCCGCCGCGACGATCTCAATGGCCTCATCAGCCGTCGCCTCCAGCTCAGCATCCGGGTGCTGAATCAGCGAATAACCGACCGCTT
The DNA here is from genome assembly GCA_018715465.1 of Candidatus Faecivivens stercorigallinarum. GTDB lineage: Bacteria > Bacillota > Clostridia > Oscillospirales > Ruminococcaceae > Faecivivens > Faecivivens stercorigallinarum. Next base: position 1,891 of record DVLN01000210.1, read on the forward strand.
CAATCCACTTGTAAAAATCGCTGTCCTGAAAAACAAAGCCGTAAAACTCGTCCTTCAGTTCTCCCGGATTTTCCGGCAGCCGCTCAAATCCCCGATAGGAATAGACCGGCGGATGAAAATTTTCCTTCTGTTGTTCCCGCCGGTTGTTCAGATGCACCGCTGCGCGGAAATTGTGCATGCAAAAACTGGGAGCTGCACCGGATATCTGGTCGTTAAGCGCCTTCCACTGATAAGGAATCACTTCTTCCCGCACCAGCCGCTGTTTCTCTTTCCAGAAAGCGTCTTCGATTTTGACCTGCTGTACCGGAAGCATCCGGCTACACTTGTTTTGTTCCATACTGCAATCCCTCTCTTCAGTCTTGCTGCTGTTCCGGCTGTTTCATCAGATCTGCCAGTGTCACACTGTCCAGATAATCCCCGATCAGCTCCTGAAGCCGTAGCCAGACCGGCCGCGTCCGGCACTGATCTGCCCTTTCGCAGGGCTCTGCGCCGTTTTCCAGGCAAGCTACCGGTGCCAGCGCATTTTCTGTCAGCCGCAGAATCTCACCGACTGTATACTCCTCCGGCTGTCTTGCCAGACGGTATCCGCCGCCTCTCCCCCGCACAGCCCGCAAACAGCCGCCGCGGCTGAGAGACGCGATAATACTTTCCAGATATTTTTCCGAAATGCCCTGACGGCATGCAATATCCATCAGGGAAATATATTCCCCATGATCGTGTTCTGCCAGATCCAGCATGACCCGCAGCGCATACCGTCCGCGCGTTGAAACCATGACCATATTGTTTACCTCCCAGCTGCCAACATATATGTTTATTGTATCATAATACCCGACTCCCTGCAACCAGGCAAAATGCAAAACAGGCAAAGCACACTGTTGCTTTGTGTTTTGCCTGTAAAAAAGCCGCATGGCCCGTAAAAACGACACCACACGGCTTTTGCATCAAATATTTTGTTCCGAATCAGTTCAGAGCAGAAGCGTCAAACAGAGAAGAAATCATCTTGTCTGCAAAATCCTGTGCCTTCTTCTCGTCAGCATCGGTTACTCTCTTGGCACCAAACAGGCCTTTGGAAACAGCGATACCGCAAGTACCGGCAACTTTAACACCATTCTTTTTAAAGATTGCATCCAGCTCGCCAGCGCCGGCAGTGCCGTCCTTGGACAGGATGATCATAGCAACGTTGGAAGCTCTTGCAGTCGACAGATCCTGGCAGAATTTAACCAGCTTGGAGTCGATCTTGCCGTAGTTTTCAAAGCAGAGCAGAACCAGGATTTCGCTCTCGCAGGGATATGCGGGAGGAACCTTATCGCCTTTTACCTTGTAAGCACGGGCAATTCTCTGACCGATAATTTCAGGATTTTCCAGTTTGCCT
>DVLN01000017.1 GCA_018715465.1 Candidatus Faecivivens stercorigallinarum
ATATACTTCCTGATCATATAACTTTCTTTTCAGTTAGTATCTAACAAAAATGTGCGTACTTTCTTTTTTACGTATCTACGCTTATAATTATAACATAAAACATGGAGGTGTTCCATCAATGAAAAAGAAAATTATTATTTTAAACGGCAGTCCCCGTCCCAATGGCAATACCAAAGCACTGATCGACCAGTTCACAAGCGGTGCCGAATCCGCAGGTCATGAGGTTGTCTGCTTCAACCTCAGCCAAATGAACATTCACGGCTGTCTGGGCTGCTGCAAAGGCGGAAAAGATCAAAACATTCCCTGTGTGCAAAAAGATGATATGCTTAAAATCTATCCGGCATATCAACAGGCAGATTTTGTAGTTCTGGCCTCGCCGATGTACTACTGGGGGTTCAGCGGCCAGCTGAAAACAGCTTTTGACCGGCTGTTTGCGGTTGCGGAACTGGACCCCGATTACCGCAACCCGATAAAAACATGTGCTTTACTGATGGCGTCAGAAGGCGATTCGGAAGACAATTTTGCTCCGGTAAAAAACTACTTTGAAAGCCTGCTGCAACACCTTGGGTGGGAAAATGCCGGTGTCATCTACGCCGGCGGCAATATGAATATTGGAGATATTTTAAGCAAACCGCATCAGCTGGAAGCTGCCAGACAGCTTGGCAGCTCAATCTGACGAAACACCCCGGCGGCAGACAAGGAATGTCTGCCGCTTTTTGCTTTTTCTCTTGCAGCGCGCACCGTGGCGTGATACAATGAAATTACCAAAACTGACCTGAAAGGGGTGGCATTATGCTGCTGAAAAATGGGCTGATTTTTACCGGGAATGGATTTACTCTCGGTGACATCCTGATCGAAGGCGATAAAATCACGGCGGTTGGAACGGATACCGGATATACGGCCGGAGAAGTGATCGACCTGGATGGACGGAAAGTTCTGCCGGGGCTGATCGACATACATACCCACGGCTGCGGTATGAAGGACTTCTGTGACGGGACGGAGGAGGCACTGGACACCCTTGCCGCTACCTATATCCAAAACGGTATCACGACCGTCTGTCCGACCTCGATGACCCTACCCATTGACCGGTTGGAGGAGATCTACTCGGTATATGCCCGGTGGATGGAACGCCCCCATCGCGGAACCCGTCTCATCGGCATCAATATGGAAGGCCCCTTCTTAAGCGTCGAAAAACGGGGGGCGCACCGGGCGGAATATGTCATCCCGGCGAATATGCAGGATTTTCTGCGGCTGTGGGAAACGAGCGGACACCGGATCAGACTGGTGGATGTCGCACCAGAAATCGCCGGAAACACCGACTTTATCCGACAGGCAAAGGAATACTGCACCGTTTCAGTCGCCCATACCAACGCAAACTATCAGCAGGCGATGGAAGGCTACCACGCCGGTGCCATCAGCACCACCCATCTGTTCAACGCGATGTCCGGCTTTTCCCACCGTGCGCCCGGCACCGTCGGCGCCGCCTTTGACTGCGGGGCCTATGCCGAGCTGATCTGTGACGGAGAACATGTATTCCCCCCTGTCCTGCGCACCGCTTTCAAGGTGATGGGCGATAAAATCGCGGTCGTCTCTGATTCACTGATGGCAGCAGGAATGCCGGACGGAACTGTCTGCACCCTTGGAGTCGACAAGGTAGAGGTCAAAGACGGGCGGGCTGTTCTCCCCGACGGAACGATCGCCGGAAGCGTCGTCAATATCCTCGAAGAAATCCGGCGGCTAATCTCGTTTGGCATCGACGAAAGCCTCGCCATCCGCTGTTCGACCATCACCCCTGCAAAGATCATCGGCGCAGACAGCCGCATCGGCAGCATCACCCCGGACAAACAGGCCGACCTGCTCATCCTGTCCGAGGACTATACACCCTTTCTGGTATTCCGGGACGGCATCTGCGAACTATCCTGAAAATGACACGAAAAAAGCTCTGCTGTCGCCAGCAGAGCTTTAATAGACTTCTTCTAAAGAATTAGTCAGCAGAGGGAGCGCCAACAGGGCAAACACCAGCGCAAGCGCCGCACTCGATGCAGGTATCTGCGTCGATTACATATTTGCCGTCGCCCTCGGAGATTGCGCTAACGGGGCATTCCGCTGCACAAGCGCCACAAGCGATGCACTCATCAGAAATCTTATATGCCATGGTCAAATACACCTCCTTATCAGTATGCCTATATTGTAACAGCTTTGTCCAAAAAAAGCAAGGGCTTTACAAAAAAAACAAAAACTTCTTACCGTTTAATCATTCTTTTTTCTGCCGCGTTCTTCCTTGGCATTTTTATCTTCACGGGGCACGTCCCCCTCTTTTGGCTCGCGTCCACGCCGTCCGCGTCCTGCCAGATCGCGGCCCCATTTCACGTCTTCCTTCTGATAAACCACCGGCGCGAGGTCTTCGTCCCGTTCCAGCTGGACCTTCAGCATCCCGGTCAGCAGGCTGACCTCGGTCACGACGCCGCTGCCGTCCGGTGTCAGGACCGGAGCCCCGACGCGCGGGGTTGACCGCAGCAGGTCTTCATATGCCTCCTGCTCATACTTGAGACAGCACATCAGCCGCCCACAGGTCCCCGAAATCTTGGTGGGATTGAGAGAGAGATTCTGTTCCTTGGCCATCTTGATCGAAACCGGCTGGAAGTCGCCGAGGAAGGTGGCGCAGCAGAAAGGCCGTCCGCAGATTCCCAGTCCGCCCAGCATCTTGGATTCATCCCGGACCCCGATCTGCCGCAGCTCAATACGGGTGCGGAAGATACTGGCGAGATCCTTGACCAGTTCGCGGAAGTCGATCCGGCCGTCAGCCGTAAAATAAAACAGAATCTTACTGCCGCCGAAGGTATATTCGACATCCACCAGGTGCATGTTCAGCCGGTGGGCGGCGATCTTTTCCTGACAGACGCGGAACGCTTCCCGTTCTTTTGCCGCATTCTCTTCGATCACCCGGAGGTCCTTGTCATCCGCCGGCCGGATAATCTCCTTGAGCGGAACGACGATCTGCTCGTCCGGCATCATCCGGTTGGCGATTACGACGCTGCCGCATTCGATACCCCGGGCCGTCTCAACGACCACCCGCTGGCCGACGGTCAGTTTATGGGCGCCGGGAGAAAAATAATAGGTTTTTCCAGCGTTTTTAAAACGAACGCCAATAATTTCGGTCATAAAACTTCCTTTCCATTCCAATCAGCTTTCGATAATCCTTTTCAGTCCAGAGGCGTACACCGCCAGCAGCAGGCTGAGCGAGACATTTGCCCGCAGTCCCCTGCGCATCTCATTGCCCAGCTGGTGCACCCTTACTGCCCGTTCGGGGGGCAGCCGCGCCGCCAGCGACGCCGCCTCCCTTGACGAGGGAACAAATCCCGCCTTAGCCGTCTCACAGATCAGCCGGTCGACCATCGACAGAAACTCTCCAAACTGTTCCCGATTCCCTTCCAGCGCGGCCAGCGTCACCAGCAGATCATATTCCCGTCCGTCGCACAGATTCCGGCAGAGATTTTCAGCCCTTTCAAACATCTCCCGGACCGTCTCGTCCTCCAGAAACCGGATACACCGACCCAGGTTTCCGCCGCCATACAGCAGTGCCTGTTCCAGCCTTTCCGGGGTTTCCTCGGGGAAATGCCGCAGCAGCCATTGTTCCGCCCTGCGCGGGGAGATCTCATGCAGTTCCAGACAGATACAGCGGGAAGGGATGGTCACCGGCAGCGCAGACAGGTTGTCACAGGTTAGGATAAACACCAGATATTCAGGCGGCTCCTCCAGCACCTTGAGCAGTGCGTTTGCGGAAGCTGTATTCATCATTTCGGCGTTCTCGATCAAGATAACCTTTTTGTCCGACTCACCCGGGCGGATATACGCCTGACGCCGGATTTCGCGGATCAACTCGACCGGAAACTGGGTCTTTCCCTGCGGGGTACGGAAAACCAGAATATCAGGGTGTCCCAGACTGCCAAACGCCTTTTTGCAGGCCGGGCACTCGCCGCAGGGACGATCTTCCCCCCGACAAACAAGAGCGGCGGCCGTCACAGCCGCCAGCGTCTTTTTTCCGGTCCCAGCGGTCCCATGCAGCAGATAGGCAGCCCGAAGCGTCCTGCTCCCAGGCGAAGCCGCCCTTCGCAGGACACCAACAGGATGCGCATTGCCGGCAAAACCGTCAAAGCGGGTCACCGATTCCATCAGATCTTTTCAAACCGTTCAACGTCGGTCACGATGATTGTAGCGCCGCCGACCGTGACTTCGACCGGCAGAGCGGTATAGGTATTCATCCCAAAGCCTGCGGAAGAGGATACAAGCTGTTTGCGTTTACGGGAATGGTCGCCGATGATCTTGATTGCGCGGTCAACCTTTTCTTCCTCGGTACAGGTCAGAAAAGTCGTGTTGCCGGACATCAGAAAGCCACCGGTGGAAGCCAGCTTGGTCACAAAAAATCCTTCTTTGGTCAGTGCTGCGGAAACAGCCGAAGAGTCATCGCTGTTGACAATCGCAAAAATCAGTTTCATATCGCTCATCCTTTCAAAGATGTATTCAAAAAATGGTATAGTGCAAAACGATACCTTAGCATCTATTTTATCACATTTATCTGAAAAATACCACTATCCAGCAACAATTTCTTTTCCAGCGGACCAATTTTTTCTCCAGCCGTCACCACCGGGATTCCCGGCGGGCATGCGATCCTGTTTTCTGCGGCGATTCTACCTTCGGCCAGCGCAGTTTCGACCCCAATACTGGGAGCGAATGCAGCCTCACGCAGGGGCAGCACCCTTTCCGGGCTGAGGGCGAAAGCGGGGTATCCAATCGAACTGCGTTTGCTCAGCGACCGTCCAAACTGCAAAACCCGCTCAAATGTCTCCTCATCAGTTTGGGGAGAGAACATCAGCACCACTTTGCCGCCGCCCGAAAACTCCGGTTCCATCCGAAACCGCCGTAACTCCTCCGCCATCTCATCCGACGTATAGCCACACCGGAACGCGTCCAGCGTCAGTTTTGTACAGTCGGTCACCCGTTCCAACAGGATGACCCCCTCCTGCCGCAGCTGACCGGAGAGCTTTTCCATTCGCTCCGCCAGCTGGACGAATGCTGCCTTCCCCTCCCGCTGCATCCAGAGCACCGCTTGTTCCAGCGACGCCATGATCAGATAGGACGGGCTGGTCGAACCATACAGCGTCATCAACTGTTTGAGCTCAGCTTTGGGCAGTATTTCAGCCATCGCCTGTCCGCAGTGCAGAATACTGCCGCCGGTCAGCACCGGCAGCGTCTTATGGGGGCTGTCACAGCAGAGATCAGCGCCCGCCTCCATCGGATGAGCACCGTCAAAAGCAATCAGATGGGCACCGTGGGCATTGTCGCACAGCAGGATTCCGCCGCGCTGGTGCACCGTGCGGGCAATCGCCGCAACATCCGCCTGCACCCCATAATAGTCCGGGCTGGTCAGATAGACGATCCTTGTACCAGGATAACGGTCCATATACCCCCCGACCTCATCCGCCGTCACCGGCAGGCAAAGCCCTGTCTCCCGGTCATATTCCGGTATCAGCCAGTGAATTTCGGCGTCACAGTGGACGCAGGCATTGACAAAAGAGAGGTGAGCATTGCGCACCGCGATGATCTCCCGCCCGCATTTCCGCACGGCGGCCGTCACCATTCCGAGAATGGACAGAGTCGAGCCGCCGGCACTGTAGCAGCTGTAACCGGCGTGATAAAATGCAGCGGTATTCTCTTCCGATTCTGCGATAATCCCTTCCGGCTGATACAGCTCGTCCGCGCCTTTGATCTCGGTCAGGTCAAACGGAAAAGCCGCCGCCAGAAAGCCGGGGAACCCATCCGGCGCAACACCTTTATGACCGGGCATATGCAGCCGGGAGGTCCCCGACGCGGCATACCCAGTCAGGAAATCGGTGATTGGAGCAGGTTGTCTGTTCATAAATACACGTCTCCATTATCAGACAAAAGCCGCCTGGAAAATTCCCGGCGGCTTTAACCATCAACTATTCTTTTCTTCAGCAGGCTGGTCGAACAGGTGGTCGAACCCTTCCGGGAACTCACCCACGACACCTTCGGTGGAATCCGATTTAAACAGAACCTTGACCGTCTGCAAAATCAGCTTGATATCCACAAAAAGTGAATACTGCTCAATGTAAATCAGGTCGAAGATCAGCTTATCACGTGGGGTTGTATTGTACTTGCCCTGAATCTGCGCAAGTCCGGTCAGGCCCGCTTTGACCTTCAGCCGGTACTTGAACTCCGGCAGCACTTCAACATATTTCTCGGTGATCTCCACCTGTTCAGGACGGGGGCCGACAATTGACATATCCCCCTTGAGAATGTTGATAAACTGGGGCAGCTCGTCCATACGGGTTTTGCGGAGAAAACGTCCGACCTTGGTAATCCGGTCGTCGTTCTGGGAAGCGAGACGCTTGTTGTTCTTGTCCGCATCGACAATCATTGTACGGAACTTGAGCACCTCAAAGACCTTGCCGTCCTTGGTCACACGCGGCTGACGGAAAAATACAGGGCCGTGATCCTCCAGCTTGATTGCAAGGGCTTCAATCAGCATGATCGGGCTGGCGCAGAGCAGGCCGATGCCCGAAATGGCAATATCCATCGCACGCTTGAGCACCCGCTGTTCAAACGTCAAGCCGGAGATGCGCGATTCCAGCACCGTCACGTCGTCGATAATGACATGGCGGGAATGGCGGGTGATGATGTCCGACAGCTCAGGGGTCAGGTAGGTCGTGCGGTTATGCTTATAGCAGTATTCCAGCACTCTGGCCTTATCCGCTTCGCCGATCGCATAAAGGAAGACCGCGTTGTGGGCACGGATCGTCTTCCGCAGCTGGTCTTCCGGCAGCGAAGCGATATCGCAGATCTGGCAAACCTGGAACTGTTTTTTATAACGGGCGATCTTGCCGACGAACTGAGGCAGCCCTTCCTTACTCCCAAAAAGCACCAGACATTTTGCCGGCGGGTTGACTGTAAAATACAGATAGTTGCCCAGATAACCGAACAGGTTGATCGCGATGACCTGGAGCAGGAAGATTCCAACCAGCGTAAAGAAATCCTGTACATAGCTGCGGTTTTGGAAGTTAATCCGCATGATTGCCAGTTCAAGATAGGTTACGGCATCAGCCAGAAAGGTTGCAATTGCCGCAGAATATACGATTTCTTTTGTCTTTTTAATGCCGATCGGGAAACCGCCGTAAATTTTCAGCATCAGCACACACATGACCGGAAAACAGATCAGTGTGATGGCTGCCGTCCGTGAAAAGCGGAGCAGCTCCGGCTCGGTCAGCGAAAACAGGACATAAAACAGCAAAAACAGCACAATGACCAGGAGTAGTTTGAAACTGCGCAAAAGAGAACGCTGTAACTTCTGCGCGATTGATTTTACCATGATGAATCCTCCAACTTGCAGGAAATTTAAGGGAATAATCAACAAGCGTGCCCAATCCAGTACAGTATATCATATCTTTCGACATCCTGCCATAGCGCAACTTGCAAATCTTACAGGATATCCGGCGCGAAAACTGTAAAAGACGTTTAAAACCAGGACAAATGTGACGTAAATTCCGCTATCACGGCGCCATTTTTTCCATCATCTCGATCAGTTCTTCGGCTTCCTGCTCAATTGGCTTTTCCTCTTCCTGCTGGCCGGAAGGTTCATCCTCGGGGGCATTTCCCTGTTCTGCCGGCTGCTCAGCCTCTTTGCCATCCGCTTCCGGCTGACCGGAACCGGCCTCCTCAGACGCTTTTGTCGTCTCCTCCTCTTTCTGCTGATCCGGTTGTTGATCAGTCTGTGCAGCGTCCTGCTGCCCTTCGGACGCATTATCGGTGTCAGCTGCTTTATTTTCTTCCGTCTGGGACGGCTGCTGCTCCACAGCGGGCGCATCCTCCGGGACGACAACCTCCACCTTTTCTTCCGGCTTCCAGCTGGTAAAGACCCGGTGGACCGGTTCAGGGGTTTCGTCCAGCTGGATATTCTCGACCGCGCTCAGCTCGGACGCAAACCGCATGCAGTTTTCCTCGGCGTTAAACCATTTTTCCCAGCACTGGTACCCCAGTTCTGCCCGGGAATCAAACTTGTCCTTATCCATATTGCACAGCATCTCGAGAAAAGCAGTCAGCTGTTCCAGCGTCGGATTTTCCGGCATCAGCAGCCCGGTTTCATTGCTGACCACATCGGTGACCCCGTCGACAGCGGTCGCGCAGACAAAAATATGGTTGGCCATCGCTTCCAGCATCATCGTCGGCACGCTCTCCGAGCTGCTGACCGACAAAAAGACATCCAGTTTATGGGAAGCGTAATAGTGATACCGTTCTTCCTGGTTCATGTCCCCCAGAAATTCATACCGGATACCGGGCTTGTTTTCCAGCCTGTCCCGCGCATATTCCAGTACCTTTTCCCGCTCCGAGCCGTCGCCGATATGCACCCAATCCAGGCAGCCGATCTTCATGCCGGCGATTGCGTCGATCAGCAGCGTCAGCCGCTTGTCCTCCTCAATCGGCGAACAGGTGACAATCCGCAGCAGATAATCCTCTTCCGGCGGCTCCAGCAGCACTTCCGGTCCCGGTACGCCCAGCGGCGCAACACGGTATTTCCCCGGAAATTCCCCGTCGGTAAAATGATGGACATAGACACTGCGGCGTTCTTCCGATGTAAAATACACCGCGTCGATGTTTTTATTGGTGATATAATTCAGCGTTTCCCGGCGTTCTCCGGTTTTGGGGTCAAACATGTTGGCACGATGGCAGCGTGCGGTGACATGGATATCCTTTCCCATCTCCTTGATCCGGGTCAACCCATACAGATAGTTGTTGTAATTGGCCGAGTAGATAACCAGCGGGCGCTCATCCTGCATCACCGGCAGCGACAGCAGGTACTGCCGCATCAGCTCACTGTCGACCAGCGCGTCCAGAGTATGGGCGGCCTGTGCCCGGTTCCAGCGGCCCTCCTCCTGTCCTTCCCGGCGCTCGATCCGGTAGGCATGGCTGAACCGGCACTGGGTGCGGATCCACCATTTTTTGAGTCGTCCGCTTTTGGTCGAAGGGCGGGAAAAGATCACCCCAGGCGGCAGTATCCGATACATCCGTTTATCGGTTTCACGGGTCACCAGATAGACATTAAAAAACTTGGTCAGGTAAGGGAGTTCCGTTTCCAAAAAGCTCTCCTGATTGGAACAGGGATAATGCTCAGTTACCAGCAGCAGATTCTGCGGTTTCTTCGCCATAATGCACATTCCTTTCTTCGGTCTGCGGCAGCATCGCTGCAAATGCAAGCATGGCAGACGACGTTCAGATTGCCATTTTCGTATCGGCAAAATGTCATATAAAATGATTATACCATAAATTTTCAAAAATAAAAAGCAGATTTTTATGAACTTTGAACCCTCCATGCCGTCGCCCGCACCGCATGCAGTGTCATTCTGCCTGCTCTGCCGGCCCGCCGAGCCGCCCGCACCCGGAAACCGGTTTGCAAACCGAACGGGAAACCGCTATTGTCGCCAGCGTATCCCCCAGCTGGGTGAAGACAACTGCCATCAGTTCGAGCTGTTCGGTGGTCGCATTGGCGGCGAGGGCGTTGGCTGCCGCCGTAATATAGGCGGACAGTTCACATCCGTTCATCGGAACCCCTCCTTTCCTGTCCATATACTGCAATATACGCAGACGCCCCGCCTCTGGTGCATACCGGCCAGAGACAGAGCGTCTGTTTTGTTTATTTGGATTGCACGGTTAGCTGAATATCGGTCACTGTCAGCCGCCGGCCATCCACCCGGAATTTTACTTCCATCCCGGCAAATTCCATCCCGTATACCCGCTCGGGGTCATGCTGATAGGAAGGGCGCGGGTCATGCGCCAGCACCTTTTGGAGTGCATCCCGTTTGTTTTTGGGGACCGTTTCCAGCAGATGGGGCGGGATCTCCACCTCCAGTTCTTTTTCCCGCACCGGGTCGGAAAATCCGCCCAGCGCGTCGGGGTGGCTGTCGGTAAAGGGAAGGTAGGGCTTGATATCCAGAATTGGCGTTCCGTCACAGAGATCAGCACCCTCGACCAGCAGGACCGTTCCTTCTTCTGTCTTTTCAATTCCAGCCAGTCTGACCGATGAAAGCCCGATCGGATTCGGACGGAAGGGCGAACGGGTCGCAAATACGCCCATCCGGGTATTGCCGCCAAGTCTCGGCGGACGGACAGTCGGCGACCAGTCCTCCCGCACTGCCTGGGAAAACTCCCAGATCAGCCACAGATGGCTGTACCCCTCGATTCCCCGCAGTGCTTCATCGACCCGGTATTCCGGTTCAAAGACGACGGTTGAGATCACCGGTACAATCCCACTCTGACGCGGAATGCCGAACTTGGTCGGAAAATCCGACCGGATGCGGGCAATCACCTTCATTTGAATTGTTTCCATTGCTTCTGCCCTCACTCTATTCCCAGCTTATCATACAAAAATGCCAGCAGCTTTTCTTTTGCAGCCCGACGCAGCTCCATTTCCGGCATCCGTCCGTCCCCGCTCAAATCCATCCAGTACCGGCCCTGATGATCAGCCGACAGGCTGTCCAGCGGCCAGCCGGGATGACGGCCGGGGTGCGGTTTGGACAACATCAGAAAACTGGCGGCCCGGCGCTGCTGCTGGGCGTCTTCCATATATCCATACACCTTTCCATCCCGGCAGACGGCGTACCCATCCAGATAGCAGGCGACACACCTTCCGCCGAGCGATTCAACCAACCGGGCATAATGTTCAATCATTTCCTCGTCGGTCATCTCATGCCCGTCCGCTGCCCGCCGGATAAACAGTCCCGGCTGACGCGGGTCTCTCAGCGGCAGGTCAAGAAAGTATAACCCGGAGTCCTCTGATATCACCCGGCCGGCAAACTGTCCGTACCACTTTGCCTTGCGCATTGCGTTTTCCATCGGGGTCGTGCCGTCCTCATCGGGTATCTTATCAACGCCGACGTCCTGCAAAGTCATCAGCCGCAGGTCATCCCGCCCCAGCAGCTGCTGAAAATAAGCTGCCTTTTGCTTATTGGTTGTCCCGAGCAAAATATCCATCTTTCTCCCCTCCGTCAGCAGCACTGCGCCGCCGCAAATGCCGTCGAAAAGGCAATCTGCAAATTAAACCCGCCGGTATAGCCGTCGACATCCAGTATCTCCCCCGCAAAGTACAATCCCGGCAGCAGTTTGGATTCCATTGTTGCTGGGTTAATTTCCTTGACCTGTACCCCGCCGCGGGTGACAATTGCCTCGTCCACCGGGCGAAACCCGGTCGGGGTCAGCGGAAATGCCTTGAGCAGTGATACAAAAGCAGCCCGTTCTTCCTTTGTGATATCCCGCACCTTGCGGTCAAACGGAATCCCGGCCCGGCGCAGTGCAACCGGAATGAGCTTTCGGGGCAGGAGCGCACCGAGGGCGTTGATGATATCCCGATTTAGGTTTTCGGAGAAGTCGCGGAGCAGCCGTTTATCCAGCTGCTGGAGCGTGAGTCCCGGTTTCAGGTCGATCAGCAGCTGGTATTTTTTCTTTCCCATCGACCGGATATGCGCCGAAGCCGACAGCACCAGCGGCCCGCTGACCCCGAAATGGGTAAACAGCATCTCTCCGAGCTCGGAATAGATCTCTTTTCCGTTTTCGACTACCGTCAGCGTCACATTGCGCAGCGACAGCCCCATCATATCCCGCGGGTCCTTTTCGGCCGTCAGAATCGGAATCAGCGACGCGGACGGCGGGACAATCGTATGCCCAGCCTGTTTGGCCAGCTGATAGCCGTTTCCATCCGAGCCGGTGACCGGATAGGACGCGCCGCCACAGGCCAGCAGCACTGCGTTCCCATGGTATTCCTTCCCATCGGCACACCCAACACCGGTGATTTTACCATCCGCTGTCAGCAGTTTTTGGACCATCCCCTGCTGCAAGCAAACGCCGGCCCTTTTCATCTCCCGGGTCAATGCGTCCAGGATATCGCCCGCCTTGTCCGACACAGGAAAGACGCGGTTGCCCCGTTCGGTCTTGAGCGGGACGCCGGCGTCCTCAAAAAACGCCATCGTGTCCTTTGTATCAAACCGGGAAAAAGCGGAATAGAGAAACCGGGGATTTTCCGGGATATTCTGCAAAAGGGTCTCCCGGTCACAGTTGTTGGTGACGTTGCAGCGGCCCTTGCCGGTGATCAGCAGTTTCCTGCCGGTCTTCTCTCCCCGCTCCAGCAGCAGCACCCTTTTCCCAAGCCGTCCCGCCTGGACAGCAGCCATCATCCCGGCAGCACCGCCGCCGACTACGATCAGATCATATCCCAAAGCCATCGCTCCTTTTCATCATCATCCGGCAAACACAAGGCACAGCCGTCTGTTTGTGACAGCTGTGCCAAAAACACTTACTCTACCGCCAGACGTTTATCGTCCGGGCAGACCGGCATCCGGCGCCGGTCCCTGATAGACATTATACTCCGACCAGATCTCTTCCAGCCGGTTGAAGGTCTGGGTCACTTCCTCTTCCTTGCGCAGGCCGACCGCGACGATCAGCGCGTTAACCACCGAAAAGGGGGCGACCAGCGAATCGACAAACGAGGTCATATCGCTCCGCGCCGCCAGCAGAATCTCGGCAGCCTTAGCCAACGGAGAACCGGCACCGTCGGTGATTGCGATAACCTTTGCGCCTGCGTCCGCTGCAAACCGGCAGGCCTTGACCGTCAGGGTCGAATACCGCGGAAAGCTAATGCCGATCAGCACATCCTCCCGGTTGATCCGCACCAGCTGTTCATACAGCTCGCTGGAAGAGGAGGTGTGCACCAGCCGGACATTGGAAAACATCAGGCCAAAATAATAATCAATAAACTTTGCTAAACACCCGGCACTTCGGTCACCGATGACATAGATCGTCCTGGCCTGTGCAATCGCGTCGACTGCCCGGTCAAAATCTTCTTTGGAGATTTCCTCCAGCGTATGCCGGATTTTGTCAATATCAAAAGAAAGCACCTTATCCAGCACATCCCCATCGCCGATGCGGTCCTGGGTCACCGCAATCCGCTGAACGCTGGTCAGCTGGGTTTTGATGACCTGCTGCAGCGCACGGGATAATTCGGGATAGCCGCCAAACCCCAGCTCATAGGCAAAACGGACAACCGTTGATTCACTTACACCAACCGTCGCTCCCATCTTTGCCGCCGTCATGAACGCCGCTTTATCCGTATGACTGGTAATAAAATCCGCGATTCTTTTCTGACCCTTTGAAAAGGTCGGACGCGACTGGGTAATCTTGTCCAATATATCCATCTGTTCTTTCTGCCTTTCCGTTCTCCGCGCACAGCTGCCCGCGGAAATAATCTGCATCTATTATAGCAACAACCTTTCAATTTTGCAAGAGATTTTGCTAAAAACTGCAAAAACAAACCCATTTTTCAGGATAATCCAAAATATTCTGCAATTTGCCCTTGAAAACTGCACACCTGCTGCCCTCCGCAAGCAAAATATGCAAGCAAAATATACCGGACAAAACTGATCTGAACGATAGCCCTGTCCGGTAAATAAAAACGGAAAGGGCATTTCCAACAAATACCCTTTCCAATGTTTACATCTTTACAATAACTGTTGCGGATTATACCCGCGTTTTGCCCGATTTACGCAGTTCGACACGGCGGATTTTACCGCTGATTGTCTTGGGCAGTTCATCGACAAATTCGATGACCCGCGGGTATTTATACGGCGCGGTCTGCTGTTTGACATAGGTCTGGATCTCCTTTGCCAGCGCATCCGAAGGGGTGTAGCCCTTTGCAAGGACAATCGTCGCCTTGACAACCATTCCGCGGACCGGGTCGGGTACGCCGGTAACGCCGCATTCCAGAACCTGCGGCAGCTCCATCAGTACGCTCTCGATCTCAAACGGCCCGATACGGTAACCGGAAGACTTGATGACATCATCCGTCCGCCCGACATACCAGAAAAATCCGTCTTCGTCTTTCCATGCGGTATCACAAGTATGATAATAACCATCATGCCAGACATCTTCGGTCTTTGCAGCATCCGGGTCGCCGCCATCATAGTACTTTTGGAACATCCCAATCGGATGAACCCCTTCCGGTGTGCGGACGACGATCTCCCCGGTTTCTCCGGGAGGAAGCGGCTGATCGTTTTCATCGACGATATCGACGTCGTACAGCGGGGAGGCCTTGCCCAAAGAACCGACCTTTTCGTCTTTCGCGCCGACAAAGTTGCCCATCAGCACTGTCGTTTCGGTCTGGCCGAACGCCTCATGGATCCGAAGCCCAGTCTTCAATTCAAACTGGCGGAAAACTTCCGGGTTAAGTGCCTCACCGGCAGTCGTCACATATTTAAGGGAAGAAAGGTCATAGTTTTCCAGCCCTTCCTTAATCAGGAAGCGGTAGATGGTCGGCGGCGCACAGAAGGTCGTAATCCGGTATTCCTGGATTTTTGCCAGCAGGTCGGCAGGTATAAACCGGTCAAAGTCATAGACAAAAATCCCCGCAGCCAGAAACCACTGTCCATACAGCTTGCCCCAGACCGACTTGGCCCATCCGGTTTCCGATACCGTCAGATGCAGCCCATCCAGGTCGACGTTGTGCCAATATTTTGCCGTCACGATATGGGCGATTGGATAGCTGAAATCATGGCAGACCATCTTCGGGTAACCGGTCGTACCGGAGGTAAAATAAAGCAGCATCGTATCGCTCGCCAGCGTCTCCATCCGCTCGGTCATCGGCGCGGTCTGTTCGATCATCGCATCAAACGGCAGCCAGCCTTCCCGCTCACCCCGAACGATAAAGCGAGTGCGGATATCCGGGTAATCCTGCATGGCACCTTCAACATGCTGGCAGACCTCATCCTCCGCGCTGGCGACAATCGCGGTCACACCCGCGCTCTTAAAACGATAGAGATAGTCCTTCGCGGTCAGCAGATGAGTCGCCGGAATCGCAATCGCACTCAGCTTATGCAGCCCCAGAATTGCAAACCAGAACTGGAAATGGCGCTTAAGCACCAGCATGACCCGGTCACCCCGGCGGATGCCCTGGCTGTAAAAAAGAGCGGCGGCACGGGAGGCATACTCGCTGATCTCCCCAAAGGTAAAGGTACGCTGTTCGCCGGCGACATTGCACCAGACCATTGCACGGCGCTGCGGTTCATTGCGGGCGATCTCGTCAATCACATCATAAGCATAGTTGAAATGCTCATCATAGACCGGCTCAAACCGGCAGATGACGCCGTCCTGATCAAAACTTTCTCTGCAAAACTTCTGATGCAGCAGTTTCATATCCATATTTTCAAATCCTTTCCTCCGCCAGACCGGCCGCCAAACCAAAAACAGCACGGAATATGCTCCGCAAGCCTTCCCAACCACCGGCAGGACCGCTGCCAGCGGCGGAAAGACTTCCGGAGCCGCGTAATTTCAAATCTATAATCACTATATACTTTAATACCTTTGGAGGGATTTGTCAATGTGCGTTTGGGCAACATCTGCCAATCGGCCAATTTTTAAAGGTTATTTCCGTACATTTCCACTGCTGATTCCCTGCACCTGATCCCCCAGCGGCAGCCAGTCGAGCGCGCGCAGGATGTATTCATCCCAGAAAGCCCAGTTATGGACGCCGGGGCCCTCTTCCCAGGTCAGCTTGACTCCCTGCTCCCGCAGAAAATCACGGTAATCGCAGTTGGGCTTATAGAGAAAGTCTTCGGTACCGCAGCACTGATAAATCTCGGGAATTTCCTTCCCTTCCTCTTTCAGCTTCAGCAGCAGGGCGCGGTAATCCTTGTCGCTCCCCACCAGTTTGGACAGGTCGCCGAATACGCTCTGATAAAAACCGCGGCGGTGGGTCGGCATCGGGTCATCCGGTGTCGAAGCGAGCACCCGCTCGATGATCAGACCGGCGGACAACATAATGATCCGCCCGAAGGTGTCGGAGTATTTCAGCCCATTGACGATCGCGCCATATCCGCCCATCGACAGGCCTCCGATGAAGGTGTCCTCCCGCTTGTCCGACAGATGGAAGGTATCGCGGGTAAACTCCACCAGATCTTCACCGATAAACTTTCCGTAATAGTTTTCGCTTTCGGGATTGTCGACATAGAAGCGGTTCTCGCCCGACGGCATGACGACACACAGTCCTCTGTCCTGTGCCCATGCCTGCAAACGGGTTCCGGTCACCCAGTCGGTATAGTTGCCGAAGATGCCGTGCAGCAGATAAAGGGTCTTAAAGGGTTTCTTTTCCGGTTTGGCCATACCGGGGAAAACCGCCTTGTCGGTCGGAATGATGACGTTGACGGTTACGGTGCGCATCAAAGATTTGGAGAAAAAGTCTGCCTGAATCAGTGCCATATTAAATATCCTCCTTTAGCTTTAAGTAAAACGTTGTAGTACAATTAGGATACCATATCCGACATGGGATGTCCATACCTTTTCCGCATTTTTCCAAAAAAAAATCCTGTATGGATTGCATTCGGGCCTTTTCAATTTCCGGGAGGTATGGTATAATAATTAACAAGATAATTTTAGCTTTAAACAGC
>DVLN01000211.1 GCA_018715465.1 Candidatus Faecivivens stercorigallinarum
GAATGTTTGTTGGAAAAGAAAAACAAGCTGATCAATGATTTTACGGATGGCAACATCCCAAAAAAGATGCTGCTGTTCGCGGTACCATTTATGGTATCCAACCTGATGCAGGTTCTCTATTCATTGGTCGACATGATCGTCGTCGGACAGTTGGTCGGTTCATACGGCCTCTCCGCCGTTTTAGTTGCCAGCCAGATATTCACCTTTATGACGATGGTCTGTCTCGGATTTTCTAACGGCGGACAGGTACTGATCGCCCAGCTGATCGGTGCCGGAAGGCGGGAAAAACTCAACAGCGCAATCGGCTCGCTGTTTTCGATGGTCATGATAATGGGCATTGTCATCACCATCATTGGCCTGGTGTTCGGTAAAAGCGTGCTGACGCTGATGAATACGCCGTCCGAATCATTTGCAATGGCCGAAGACTATGTTCTGGTTTGCAGCATTGGCGTCATCTTTACCTACGGCTACAATATGGTTTCCGCTGTATTGCGTGGAATGGGCGATTCACGGCATCCTTTTATCTTTGTCATGATTGCGTCGATCATCAACGTGGTACTCGACCTGCTGTTTGCCGGCGTTTTCAAATGGTCGGTCGCCGGAGCAGCGCTGGCGACAATCCTTGGTCAGGCGTTTTCATTTATCTACGCGATTATCTACCTCTATCACAACCGTGAAAGCTTTGGTTTTGATTTCAAGCCGGCCAGCTTTAAAATCAACGGCAATATGGCCCGCCAGCTGACTCGGATGGGCATTCCCTTTGCCGTACAGTCGGCAGCGATCAACATCTCGATGATGTTCGTCAACTCGCTGGTCAATACCGTCGGCGTCTACGCTTCGGCTGTCTTCGGTGCCGGTATTAAGGTCGACGATATCGTCAACAAGATTACCCAGGGCATTTCGTTCGCCGTTTCTTCGATGACTGGCCAGAACATTGCTGCTGCAAAAATCAAACGGGTGGAGAAAACCTTCTGGACCAGCGTCATCTTCTGCGGTGGATGTTACCTTGCCTTTACGATCCTGCTGCTGACCTGTTCCGACCTGATCTTTAGTCTGTTTACCACCGACCCAGAGGTTATTGAACTGGCGCCGGTATTTGTCTCGGCAATTGTTTGGAGTTTCCCGGCCATGGCAATTATGAAAGGTACCAACGGTCTGATTCAGGGCATCGGCAATGCACGTCTCAGCCTGATCTTTGGGTTGCTGGATGCTGTGGTTCTGCGCATCGGCTTAAGCTGGCTGCTGGGATTGGAAATGGGCCTGGGACTGTTTGGATTCTTCCTCGGATACGGACTGGCAGGATATGGTACGGCGATCCCCGGACTAATTTATTTTATATCTGGCAAATGGAAAAAATATAATATTGTAGAGCATACAAACAGCTAATCTCTATTCCAAAATGCACAAAGGCTCATCCGGGTATAGTCCTGGATGAGCCTTTTTCCCATCATATGAAATTATTGGGTTATCCCAGAAATGTCACACAGATGTGCGTATTCCCCGTTCTGCGCTATCAGCTGGGCATGACTGCCCGATTCGACAATGGATTTTCCGCCCAGCAGATAAATCCGATCGACATTGCGAATTGTCGACAGCCGGTGGGCAATGATGATGGAAGTCCTGCCCTGCATCAGCTTTTCCAGCGCACGCTGTACCAGCTGTTCACTTTCATAATCCAGCGCGCTGGTCGCTTCGTCCAGAATCAGAATCTTCGGATTCTTCAAAAACAACCGTGCAATACTGATCCGCTGCCGTTGTCCGCCCGACAGGGTGATCCCCTTTGTGCCGACCAGCGTATCATATCCCATTGGAAGAGTACGGATATATCCGTCAATTCCAGCCTGCACAGCAGCCCATTCGACCTCCGCGTCCGATGCAGCGGGACGGCCGAAACGGATATTGTCGCGAATGGTCCCGTTAAAAATGGTAACTTCCTGCTGAACAATCCCGATATTTTCCCGCAAAGTCCGGTTGGACAGCTGCCGCAGATCCACTCCGTCCAATGTGATTCGCCCGCCAGTCACATCATAAAACCGCGCAGCCAGCATGCTGACGGTCGTCTTGCCAATACCGGACGCGCCAGCAAATGCCACTGATTCCCCACTGGCAACGGTAAAGGAAAGGTGTTCCAGCACATTTTCCTCCGCATCCGGGTAGTGGAAGCTGACATCCTCAAAGCAGATTTCACCCCGCACCCTAAGCAGTTCGACTGCCGGCAGATCGGATGCCTTCCCCGGCTCCGCAACCGCAGGCGTGACCTCCAACATCTCCATATACCGGATAAACCCCGACTTTCCCTCTTCATACAGACGCATAAAATTGAGCATTGTCTGAATCGGTTCTGCCAGTGTTCCGACATACAGCAAAAAAGTCACCAAAACCGGAATATCCATTCTGCCCAGCCCGATCAACACACCGCCTGCGCAGATAGTCAGCATCGTCAGGATCTGCGGAAAACTGCCCATCACCTCATAAAAGATCGCTTCAATCTTATAAAACCGGCACTGACTGCCGGTGTACCGGGCATTGAATCTGTGAAAACGTCCTGCTTCGTCCCGTTCAGCACCAAACGCCTTGACTGTGCGGATGCCTGACAGCACATCTTCCAGGTGGCTGTTCATTTCGGCACGATCAGACTTGGAGCGCAGCAGCGCCTGTTCCATTCGACGGTCGTTGACGATGGAAATGACCGCCATCACCGGCAGCAGCGCAAACAGAAAAACGGTAAGCCTCCAGTCAATCGCCATCAGAATGACAAATGCACCGCCGAATTTGATGACCGTCATCAACAAGTCCTCCGGGCCATGGTGGAAAAGTTCCGTCATTCCCGAAAGGTCATTGGACAATACCGTCATCAGCTGCCCGACGTCGTGTTTGGCATGAAAGTGAAACGACAGCTCCTCATAATGGACAAACAGTTCATCCCGCATCGTCTCTTCCATCTTTGCACCCATCGCATGGCCAAAGTAGGCATAGATCACGTTGCTGACCATCCGCACCACCGCAAGTACGGCCAGAAGCAGCATATATCTGCCAACCGCGCGGACTGTTTCTGCATCCCATCCGCCCATCACCAGCTCGGTGATTTTCCCGGATACCAGCGGAAAAAGCAGCACCGCGACAGCACTCAGGGCCGCGAAAGTCATATCCATCGCAAAGATACGGCGATGGGGGTTGTAATAAGAGATAAACTTTTTCAGACGTTTTGCTGTAAATTGTGTGTGCATAAAAATCCTCCACTGATTGGGAGGGTTAGTGAGCTTTTACCCTCCCGTCAAATTTGTCGATGATTTTGATGCTTCTTTTCATGATAAAATCCTCCTGTATTGATATTTCCGCCGGACAACGGGTGACAGATGCCCCATCTATTTCATCGGCACACAACAATGCGCCGTGAAAAGCAAAATCATAATTTGGACAGCACAGATTCTCCGATACAGCCTTCCGGCATTTTTACACCGAAATTTTCGGCGATCGTCGCTCCGATCACCCCAAAGCTGTCCCCGTCCATACGGCTGTTTTCAATTGACTTCGACCAGCAGATCAGCGGGACATATTCTCTTGTATGGTCGGTACCAGGTGCTGTCGGATCGTTGCCATGGTCAGCGGTAATCATCAGAAGGTCATCTGGCCGCAATACCTGCAGCAGCTGCCCAAGCCCTTTATCAAATGCCTCGATTTCCCGCGCGTATCCGTCCGGGTTGCGCCGGTGTCCCCATTTTGCGTCAAAGTCTACCAGATTGACAAAGCACAGCCCGTGAAAATCTTCCCCAGCCAGGGCCACTGTCTGCTGCATCCCTTCGACCGAGCTGTCCGAATGCAGCCATCTGGTCAGCCCCTGCCCGGAAAAGATATCATGTATCTTTCCGACCCCGATCACATCCAGCCCATTCTCCGAAAGGGCGTCCAGCACCGTCTTCTGCGGTGGACTGACCGCATAATCCCGGCGGTTGGCAGTGCGGCGATAGACGCCGGGACTTTCCTCTATGTAGGGACGGGCGATGACCCGTCCGACCTTCCACTCGTCTTTCATCGTCAGCTGACGGGCGATCTCACAGCAGCGGTAGAGGTTGTCAAGATCAAAGGTCTCTTCATTGCCGCAGATTTGCAGCACCGAATCGGCAGAGGTATAGACGATCATGCAGTTATCCTTTTCCTGACTGGCCAGTTCGTTTAAAATCTCGGTCCCACTTGCGCTTTTGTTGCCGATGACCCGGCGTCCGCACCGCTTTTCGAGTTCGTCAATCAGTTCTTTTGGAAATCCGGTGTCGGTAAAGGTCTGAAACGGTTTTTTCGTTTCAATCCCCATCATCTCCCAGTGACCGGCCATTGTATCCTTGGCGCGGCTGCACTCGGACAGCTTCATCAGAAAACCTTCCGGGGTACAGGAAGTGTCCACCCCCGACACGGGGTGCAGATGACAAAAGCCCAGCCTTTTCAGATTGGGGATATCCAACGGACCTGCCGTCTCCCAGATATGCCCAAAGGTATCGACCGCACCGTCCCCAAAATCTGCCGCATCCGGCATCGCGCCAATCCCCAGCGAATCCAGCACGATCAGGAATACTCTGCGATAATGTTTTTTCATCTCGTTTCTGCCTCCATTCGGGCTGCCTGGATCTTTTCCAGCAGATGTGCTTTTGTCTTTTGGTCTGCAAAACTGACCCTGACGGCGTTTTCGGTCATCTGCCACAGCTGTGCATCAGTAACGCTCCATTCTTTCTGGACAAAGGCGTATTCGTCGGTCAGCGTGCAGCCGCTGACGGTACGGTTATCGGTGTTGAGAGTCACCGGCAGGCCTGCCTGTAAAAATTCGATCAACGGGTATTCCGCTTCAGATGCGACCGCACGGGTTTGCAGGTTACTGTGCGGGCAGAGCTCAACCCCGATCTCCCGTTCCCGGCAAAGGTTCTGCAAAGCAGCGTCACCGCGCATCGCGATTCCATGCCCGATACGTTTTGCACCGGCGGCGATTGCGTCCCGGATGTTTTGTGCGCTGCCGCATTCACCGGCATGCAGGGTAAAAGGCATGCCCATCGCTGCGACCTGCTCAAACAGCCGCATAAACCCGCTCATCGGATAAGCCGCTTCATTTCCCGCAAGGTCTGCGGCGCATACGCCTTTCCCGAGGAACTCTGACGCCGTACGCAGCATAGCCAGATTTTCTTCTTCCGGCAGATGGCGCATTGCACAGACGATCACCCCGTATTCAACTCCAAACTCTTTTTTCCCCTGTTCCAGTCCATCCAGCACCGCCTGAATCACCTCACGTTCAGACAGTCCGCGCTCCCGGGAAAACTGCGGCGCAAACCGCGCTTCGGCGTAACAGACATTTTCCTCGGCACAGCTTCTGATAAAATCGTACCCGGCAAGCCTAAGCCCTTCTACCGTCTGCATACAGGAGAGCGGGAGCGAAAATTTTTCCAGATACTCCGCCAGGCTCCGGCATTCTGGCGCGACCATCAGTTCCGAATCAGAGATACTCCGCCCCAGAAGGCTGCGAATCAGTCCCGGTGAAAGTGAACCATCCAGATGGCAATGCAGTTCCACTTTTGGCATCTGTTTGAGCTGATCTGTTTTCATATCAATCCCTGCCTTTCTGCAAGACCGTTATCTTTGCAATTTATTATACCACGCCCGGTGCCCCTATACAATTACCTGTACAGAAAAAGGCCTCCCGGCATTTTCACTGGAAGGCCCGTTTTGCATAAAAACGACTATCAGCTCAGCAGAAAAGCATCAGCAGTGGGCGTTTTCACGGTTATATTTTTCATTCCGCTCGTCATGGATGACACCCGACCAGTTCATCCCATATCCAAAGTCATAGGTATGTCCTTCCGAATCGGTATAAGGTGTCATATCGAATGGTAAATCCTCACAGTGGGTCTCAACCGTCTCCATATCCGCCGGCATGATAAAAGGCAGCAGCGCCGACGGTTCAGCACCGCCGGTCAGAATGGTGTAGGTTGCCTTTCGGTCGACATAAAAGTCAACCAGCAGCGCGTCCAGATAAGGCTCAAACTCAGCCGGTACCGTCATATTGGCGACAGTCAGGACTGCAATAACCGGTTTGTCTCCCATTACCTTGCGCATCTCGATGACATTATCGAGGTCCTTTTCGTTGTAGCAGGCAGCTGTTTTCCCCTTATAGCTGCGGTTGGGATTTTCGGTTTCACGGTAATCCCCCTGCCCGATGCTCTGTTCTCTGGCAGAAACGGCAGTATAGGGGCGGTATTGCAGGCTGATCGGCAGGTACCCTTTTTCTCCCAGCCGGTCATCGTCATTATACCCGAGCGTCTGCGGGCTTTCCATCAGCACCAGTGCGACATCCGCTTCTTCCGGGCTGTCAACCAGCGTCAGGAAAGGTGCAATCTGTTCCGGGATAGCAGGTTTAATCACCTTGTCTTCATCCAGATTACCGAAGAAATTGATCTTGCCCTTTTCCAGACGGTCAGGGACATAAACTTTGGTACACGGCTTGAGGGGGAGGACATTGTTTTTGTTTTTCAGCAGGACAATCGACTCCAGCTGACGTTTAAAACCAAGGTCGACATACTCCTGCTTGCCAATCACTGCACGGCTTTCATCCGCAACCAGATAGGGATTTTCAAACAGCCCGGTCCTGAACAGCGGCAGCAGAATCCGATAGGCAGTCTCTTCAAACCGCTTTTTCATCACCTCTTCGCCGTATTTTTCGACGCCGAGATTGTACGCTGCCATAACCGGCTCGACCTCATTGTCGCCGCCAAACTGGTCAACGCCGTTCATAATCGCCTTGAGGATACGTGCGGGACGTTCCATCGTTTCGACACCATGGGAAGCATGGGCAAATGCCGACACCTTTTCGCCTGTCTCATGCTGGGTAACGCCCCAGTCGGTACAGACGATGCCGTCATAGTGATACTTTTCTCTGAGCAGATCATGGATAATATAATGAGAATAAGCGTTTCCGACATTTTCATCCGGGTCAATACCGGTCGAGATGGTATAATACGGCATAATCGCGCCGCACATCCCGGTCGGTCCGTCCAGCTTGAATGCGCCTTCGGTAAAGACACTCATGTGCATGTCAAAGTTATTGCCGGGATAAACCGCATATTTGCCGTAAGCATAATGCGCATCCCGTCCGCCTTCACCGGTGCCGCCGCCCGGCCAGTGTTTGGCCATCGCATTGACCGAACCGGCGCCCCATCCATCTTTGGAGCCTTCGGTGGTCTGGATGCCGTCACAGTAGGCGCGGGCCATATCCTGAGACATCTTGACGTGTGCGCCGAAGGTATCTCTTGTCCGCATCCAGCGGGGGTCAGAGCCGAGGTCGATCTGGGGTGACAATGCAGAGGTAATCCCCATTGCGCGGTATTCTTTGGCTACGATTTCCGCATGTTCCTTAACGACCTCCGGGCGGAAGGTCGCGGCCAATCCAAGCCCCTGCGGCCATTTGGAAGTCGTGACGACTTCTCCCGACTGGCGGCCGGTGGGATTACGGGTACCGTGACGGGGGTCAGAAGAGGTGGAAACCGGAATGCCGAACGGAGAACTTTCGGCAAGGCTCTGCAGGTTGTTGTTCCAGCGGGCAAGTGTTTCGATACCGGCGACATCGGTCACCAGTACAGTACGGATACCATCTTCCGGTATAAAACGTTTCTGCTGATCAGAAAGGTCATACGGCTTTGCATCGCTTTCACTGAACTTTTTACCGTCATAAGTGCCGGCAAAACGTCCGAATTCACCGGCAGGGACCTGCTGGTGGGAAGAAAACAGCGTCAATCCCGCGATTGCTTTTGCATCCAGACGGGAAGCAAGGTCGCGTGCCCGTTCTTCACTGGACAGCCGCCAGTCTTCATAGGGCAGCAGTTCACCGGTTCCGGCGAGGTCCTTGAAGGCAAAGCCATCCTTTTCAATGATCGCCGCGGTGGTGACACCGAGCACTGCGCCGCCTTCGTTTTCAATCCGGGTATAATAGCCGTTGTCCTTTTTCTGATAAGCCATAAACAAAATCCTTTCCTGTAAAAATATTGTACGCTATTTAAATCTATTATACAGGAAATCAAACACTGACGTCAATGTACAAAACAGGAATCCTTTCCGGCTTTTTTTGTTCAAACCGCAGACAACACAACCTCTGTTTATTCCGCCAGAATATAAAAATCAATAATATCGGGCAATATCTGTCCATCTTCCAACTGCTGCATGATGGTCTTCTCTTCGCTCCCATTGAGCAGCAGCTGTGGTTCCCCCACCCGGTTGGCGCGCAGCCGGATAAACCATATTACAGGCTCCGCGTCTGCATCAGCAGCCCCGGACAGGCTGACATTCAGGCCAACCCTGCCCCAGTAATTCGGGTCACCGCCGGTATCCAGCTCTGCATCCCGGTATCCGCGCAGATACAGATACCCGACCAGCGTCTCCTTTTCCCCGTCTTTTCCGCCCAGCACCTGCTGGTTCCACAGCAGATAGGCGCCGTCCTCCTGACACTGCTCCAGCCATTCATTGAAGGCGGTATCCTCCGCCAGCTCGGGCTGCAATTCAAAGAGTTCCTCAACAGTATGCGGGCCATCTTGTACCGTACTGAACCCGCCATGATCCAGCGGACTGGACAGTACCAATGCCCCGACCATCAGCAGCGGTACCACAATGCTGAGCGCCAGTACCCAACCAAGCCAGTGTTCCTTTTTTTCGGCGACCGGCGGCGTCCGCTGGGGCAGCTCCGCTCCGCAGGACGGACAGATCTTCCACCCATATTCTACCGGCCGGCTGCAGGATGGGCAACGCAGTTTCAGCTCTGTTCCGCAAAATGGGCAGAGAGAGAACTCTGACGAAACCCGTTCATGGCAATTGGGGCATCTAATCGCTGAGCGGCCGGAGCGGGCGATCAGATAGAGCGCCAGCCCGCTGAACAGCGGCAGAAAAACAGCGCACAACGTCCAGCCAGCCGCATTCATTCCTCTGGCCCGCGCGTCCTTCCACACCGATACCCCGATCAGAACCAATGATACCACAATCAGCAGCCCAATTCCTCCGATCAACAATCCCATCCTGTTCATCTGAACACCCCTTTCTTTTGCTGGCGTTCCAGCTCTCTGCAAAAAAGCACCACCGCCGCCAGCCCGACAGGAACCGCCATCCCGATATAACCGGCGATCACGACCGCCAGCCAGTAGCCCTGTGCACCGATACCGCCCAACAGCCCTCTGACCGCTTCGGTCAGCAGAACTGCCAGCATCAGCAGCCCGCCAACTGTCAGAATGATCAGCTGCCGACGCAGTTTTCGCCGGGCTGCCTCGCGGATGACTGCCTCTGTATCCAGCTTTGGCGTTTCAAAAGACTGCTCTTTTGCAGCCTGTGCGATCATCTGCGGCAGATTGGTTTCGTCCAGTTTATTCATCCGTAAGCGCCTCCTTTAACAGTTTTCGCGCACGCAATAGCCTGCTTTTCACTCCATTGACCGAGATTCCCAAAATCTCGCCTGCCTGGCGTTCGGTATACCCCTGCATATAGACAAGGATCACCGCGAGCCGCAGCTTCTCCGGCAGACGTCCAACTGCATCCAGCAGACTGAGCCGTTCATCGTCGGATATCTTTAAGGGATCTTCGGCCGCTTCCAACCCGGACAGCGGAAGAAAACGGCGCAGCCGCTGCCGTCTGAGAGAATCACGGTACAGATTGACGCAGATTTTCGTCAGCCATGGCTCAAACGGCTCCCCATCCCGAAAGCTGCCCTGTTTCATTAAAACCCGTACCCAGGTTTCCTGATACAGCTCTTCGGCCGTGTCGCGCTGTCTGCACAGATGCATGCACAGTCCAAACAGCCGGTCTCCATACTCTTCCACCAATTGCTGTGGTGCCGCCAGCATGCCGTTTCCCTCCTTTCCTGCTTCTATCCGCAAATACGCACCAACCTGACAGATGGTTTCATCCATCATAAAAAATCCGTCCACCCAACACGGGCAGACGGATTTTCAGCAGGCAGTGGTGACATAACCTCTGCCATTCAGAGGATTACTCCTGTTTGATCGCGGAAAGTGCGCTGATTTTAACGGCACGGTTGGCGGGCGAAAAGCCGGACAGCAGTCCGACCAGCGTTGCAAACAGTATCGAACCGATTGCAAGCCAGAACGGGATGATCGAGCTGCCGCCGATGGAAGTCATGCCCATCATGCCGCCTGATTCACCACCCAATCCGCCATAATGGTTGATGATAAAGCTGATGATATAACTGATACCGACGCCGATCACGCCGCCGGAAAAGCCGATTGCACCGGCTTCCATCAGGAATACACCGCGGATATCCGACAGAGAGCAGCCCAAAACCTTCATGACGCCGATCTCGCGGGTACGTTCATAGACCGACATGACCATGGTATTGGTAATCGAGAGCGCCGCGACGAAAAGGCTGATCGCGCCAAGGCTGCCGAGGATCATCTGCTGCTGGTTGGCCTGATCCTGAATCGGTTTGCGGACGCTTTCCATCGAGTTGGTATTATAGCCGAAAGACTTGATATAATCCTCTACCCTCTGGACATCGTCCATCGACTCAACCTTTACGACAACGTTATCATAAGCCTCAACCTTGTTTTTGTCTTCCTTGATACCGTTGTACTTTTGGTACTCCTTTTCCAGGCTCTTGACGTAGTGAATATCCATGAACACGCCGTAGGTACTGGGGTTGCGCTGATAATCACTGGTCAGGATACCGGTACAGGTGATCTTGAAGGAAGGCTGTTTTTTGGTATTGGTTTCATCCGACTTGTTGATGGTCAGGGTGAGTTTATCGTTCATGACATCGACTGGCGGGTCAGCCGGCGTACCGTCAGCCTTGGTGGTCTGCTGGAAATAGTTTCCCTTTTTATCGGTATAGCTGTAAAGGGAGTCCTGTCCAATGACAAACATACCCTCATATCCATTTTCACCCGATGGGAAATCGCCTTCCATGAAGGTATAGCCCATCGAACGGAGCGCGTCAAAATCGACGCCGACAATCTGGCCGTCATAGGTATACTTGCCGTTTGAGAAGGTGTAGTTGCCCCAGCGTGAAGCGTAGGTATTGTAGACAGGTGTGACCGCGACGACGCCATCCTGAAGCCGTATGGTGTCGAGCATCTCATCATTGAGCGGCTGATCGGTGGAAGTGCCGTAGTTATAGATATTGATAATGGTCAGGTCACCCAGCTGTGCAAGGGTTTCTTCCAATGTCTTCTGCATCCCGATACCGAGCGAGACCATGACGGTGATCGCGCAGGTACCGATGATAACACCGCTGACGGTCAGAGCTGTACGAACCTTGCGGCGCAGCAGGTTTTTAATGCACATCAGGATGGTATCAAGCCGGGTCATCCCATTATCGACATGAGGTTTTTTTCTCCTCAACCCCTTGCTTTGTGTTTTCCGTCCAGGCGGCGGACTTTTCGCAGCCGGACGTGCTTTAGAGATCTTATTCATCGAAATCGTCGTCTCCGTAATCGTCGTCGTCCTCATCGTCAAAGACAGGGACAGCCTTTCTCTTCTTTCTGCGAATGCGCAGCACGACTACAACGATACCGCCTGCAACCACAACACAGCCGGCAATAATCAGGATTTTCCCCCAAAGCGGCATCGACGGTTCGACATCGACCGGCTCCATCGGTTCCATATCATCCGGCGTTCCCCAGTCCATTTCCATAACTGTTGCGGTAAAGGGGCGTTCGAGGGTGGTCTGCGTACCGGCGGAATCCTCATATGTAA
This sequence comes from Candidatus Faecivivens stercorigallinarum, assembly GCA_018715465.1. Classification (GTDB taxonomy): domain Bacteria; phylum Bacillota; class Clostridia; order Oscillospirales; family Ruminococcaceae; genus Faecivivens; species Faecivivens stercorigallinarum. Next base: position 11,722 of record DVLN01000211.1, read on the forward strand.
TCACAAACTTACCGTCAATGGTACCGGGTTCGGTGACATTGAGGGAAGTTTCAAAATAATCTCCATTACCTGCTTCGACGTTACCGACATAGGTATTGGCATCAGCCGTGGTAAAGCCGGTACCTTCGACGGCGATGGAAAGGTTATAAATCGCGCTCTTGCCCTTATTGACATAAGAGACAGAGCAGTACGCGGAATCACCAACATAGACGGTACTGCTGATCTGTGCGTCTTCGACCTCAAAACGGTCAGGCTGGGAAACCGGAATGGTAATGCGTTCGGTCGCAGTCAGGCTCTGACGGGTGCCGTCGACAACTGCGTCATAGGAAATTTCCACATCAATGCCATACGATTTGGGAGGTGCATCCGCCTTGACGACGAGATCAATACTTTCGGAGAAGGTTTCCCCCGCGCCGACTTTTGCGATAAAAAAGGAATTGGAGGAGCTGGCCGGGGTAAAGACGCCGCCGGTCGTTTCATCCGCCGCAGAGGATACGACCATCTTAATGTTTTCAATCGCCGTCGATGCAGAAGTATTGCGCAGCGTCATGCCAAGGGTAAAGGTACTGCCGCCGATAACGCTGGTGACCCCTTCTTCCCCGTAGGTATAGCTTTCAATGATCACCTGCGGTTTGGAAGAACCGGGGCCGCTTTCACCATCGCCGCCGCTGCTCTCCTCCGGCTTGCCGACACAGGGAACGAATACCTTTGCGACCGAATTTTCCTCGCCGCAGGCCGCTGTCGCGGTCAGAATTGCGGTACCGCTGGGAAGCGCCTCATCACCGTGGAGCTGATAGGTAAAGGTCGACTGCTGGCCGGGACCGAGTTCGACAAGGGTCTGGACGTCCATACCGGATTTCAGGGTAACCGAACCGGTTGCCATACCGTCAAGGGTCATCGTGATATCCTTCATATTGGCAGTACCGGTATTCTGAACGGTGATTACAAGCGAGGTATCGCCGTTGTAAGACAGAGTGGAGCTGCCCAGCTGATAGCCGGTGATCACCAGTTTTCCGTTGGATTGAATATCATCCGAAGCACGCAGCCGGACAGAAAAGGTTGTCTTCTCAGTGGTCTGCTTGTTGTCATAGGAGTAGACCGAATCAATGTTGATCGACGCGACCGAGTCGGTTACATCCTGTTTAGCGGTAACACGGCAGTTGATGGTCGCGCTTCCCTTTTTGAAGTTGACCGTCTGGGTAGCCGCGGCCGATTCAAGGTAAAGACCTTCCGGCATGGTCAGGGTGACCTGTGCGGAACCGACAACAGAAGTTGCATTCAGCGGAATCTGGATATTCTTAGTTTCGCCTGCCTTGATTTCCGGCATGAAGGCGTTTTTCGATACAGTGATCTGGTTGCCGATCAACTCCGGTGCGGAAGGCTCACTGCTACTACCATCATCAGGTATCTCGGGATTATAAATCTGTACTGCATAAGTCATCGACTCTGTTACATATGTATCTGTATTGTTATCCTTGTATACAATTGAAAGGCTGATTTGTACAATTCCACTTGCAGCCTTTTC
>DVLN01000212.1 GCA_018715465.1 Candidatus Faecivivens stercorigallinarum
TACATAAAGCACAAACTTTTATGTTATTGCTGTGATAAAACCATAAAGAAATTATGAATAAGATGGGTTTTTCAGCCTGCAGCTTGTTTGTTTGCCAAAACTGTGATACAATTGCAGTAAGATGAAAGGATGGTATGTCATGTATTATACAGTGTCCGATACAGAACGTTTTGTGGAAGCCGGCAGTGAAAAGCTGGCTTGGTGTGGGCGGCTGATGACTGCGCCGGGTGTCCGGCGGATCAGTTTTCCCTACAGTTATGTTGAATTCCGGTTTGTATCGCCGTTTGTGCGAGTGGTCCTGCGCAACTTCCCTGAACCGGGCAATGGGGATGAAAACGCGCTGGGGGTGCTGCTGGATGGAGATGAATCCCATCAGAAAAAAATCGTCCTGCAAAAAAATGGGGAAGAAGAGGTCATTACCCTAGCGGAAGGGCTGGATGGCAAAGAGCATACCCTGCGGCTGTTCAAGCGGACCGGTGCCTGCCATGAAGTGGAGATTTATGGCTTTATCTATGCTGAAGAGGGCCGGCTGCTGCCGCCGCCCAAACAACCCCGCCGTTGTATCGAGTTTTACGGAGATTCGGTGACAGTCGGAGAGGTTTCCGAAGCGGTTGCTTATGTTGGAAAGCTGGACCCGGAGCATCACGGTGAATATCACAACAGCTGGTATTCCTATGCTTCTATTGCTGCGCGGTCAATGAATGCCCGCGCCCATCTGTGTGCCCAGGGCGGAATCGCATTGCTGCCAGGAACCGGTTATTTTCATGCACCTGATTTGGTTGGGCTGTGTGATGTGTATGACCGCGTGCGGTTTAATCCGGTGTTTGGCGAGCTGGAAAAATGGGATTTCAGCCGGTTTACCCCCCATGTTGTTGTTGTCGCAGTTGGCCAGAACGATGATTTCCCCGAAAATTATATGAAACTGGACCCTCATGGAGAAAAGGCTGCTGTTTGGAAAGCTGCCTATCTGAAAATGGTTCGTTCTTTGCGGGCAAAGTATCCAAAGGCATATATCATCCTTTCAACGACAATCTTGAACCATGCGCCCCAGTGGGACCGTGCGATCGGACAGGTTGCCGTCACCCTTCAGTCAGAAGGAGATGATCGGATTTATCATCTAATTTACAGTCGCAACGGCCGCGGGACGCCTGGTCATCTGCGGATTCCTGAAGCGGAGGAAATGGCAATTGAACTGCGCGCTTTCATCAATTCGATCGGGCCGCGGGTATGGGAATAACAGTAAAACGGCGGCAGCCGCAGAGAATCTCTGTCAGGTTGTCGCCGTTTTTGGTTTCAGAAATAATGAGTCAGATGGTTTCTTCGGGGGTATTTTTCATTTTTTTCCCCCGATGGATCAGCACCGCAAGTCCGACAGCGATCATCAGAATCACAGTCGCAGCGATGATAAAGCCGGCTTTTAGTTCGGTGCTGAGGGAGAAGATGAGGTCACCTTCAGGAAGCCCGTCAAGGGAGAGGGAATATCCGGTTTCAGTTTTCTCGAATCCTTCCAGCGTGCTGGCGGTCAGATAGTATGGGGTATTGATTACAATTTCCAGATCGCCGAACTCCGCCCATGTCTGAGCAGGGGAGAGCAGATAGGTATAGCCGTAAACAGCTGGGTCGTCCCGCAGGTTAATGGAAGGGTACATTGGCGCCTCGACGGTGTTGACCAGCGTCTGCCCCGGTTCCAGAGTCAATTCGTAGACATACCACCGCATCAGCTGTGATGAAATATTCAGCATATAATTTGTAGTCATTTCGGCTAGTTGGATAAAACTGAAATTGTCATCACTGTATTCATTGAACAGTGCAACAATGGCATTGTACCAGTCGGATTCTGAAACAGTCCCGGATGGATTGTATTCGATCAGGGCAAGGTCCTGAAAGGTCATTGTTTCCGTTTCGGTCAGCGTTACAGTGCCGTCGATTTCTTCGCCGTCCTCGGTGCCACCGTCCTGATAAAACTGCCACTCCGGCAGTGGAGTGGAGTTTTCGCCGATTACATACAGGTGGATATCCATACCGTTTTCCGCCCAAACACTGGCACGGCAGCAGCCGTCCGACAAACTGCTTCCACCGCTCTGTTCGATCAGAAGATACCGGGTTTTTCCGTCAAAAGCCGGCAGGTCGATTGCCGCGTTGGCAGCAGGCCAGGTTTCTTCGTCGATACCGCTGAGGGTAAAGGTGTAGCATGTTACTGTGAGCTCAGGCGAATAAAAGGGGTCTTCGGCAAAGCCATCCTGTAAACGTGCGGGATCGCGTTCCGGGTCAAATTGTTCATAACTGGCGAAAAGGGTGTGCCGGAGTTGTTTGTCAATTTCTTTACCGTCGACTGTGATCGCATATTTTTGGGTGTCATCGGCATAAACGAGGGTGTCCATCGTTTCGTCGTAGTTCTCAAACCCATAGTCAGGAAATCCGCCGAACGGGAAGGCAAGCCGAGCTGTTACGGTATAGTCAGCGGGATTATAAAAGGTGTACTGGGCTGTCACTTTCCCTGAATAATCCAGAAAAGAGGCTTCATCCTGATAGTAATTTTCAGGGAACTCGGTGAGGTCGAAAGTCAGCAGTTCCTGCTCAACCGTCACAGGGCAATCCTCATCGGTGACATAGCTGCCGGTGGAATCGACGCCGCTCCAGCTGGTCCGAGCCGAATTGGCTGAAACAAGAGAGGTTTGAAGCCCAAACAGCATTGCAAAGCTGACCGTCAGCGCAGCAAGTCTTTTGTATTTCATACGCCGCCTCCTTTATCGAAATATTCAAAAACGGCGGGAGGGTAGATGACCTGTCAGACTCCCGCCGTATGGATTTTCGGGTATGAAAACAGGTAAATCGGCTATAAAGCCACTTTACTTCACAGCTAGTTTACCGCTTAACAGCAGCCTGCCGCGTCGATTTCAAGGGTAAAGGTTTTGTCTTCGCCCGGTTTTAGCGTCCGCACACCCAGTTTGTCTTCGAAACGGGGACCGTCGCCTGCGATCGCCGCGCAGCCGTTCCAGGGTTCGATACAGACAAACGGTGCGTCCTTGCAGGGCGTCCAGAAGCCCATCTGGGTGAAATCGTCAAACCGGACTTCGACATATTTTCCGGTTGTGCCATCCACCAGACGGACTTTGTGGGAATGGATTTCGTCGAAGATGATTGTGTCGATCTTTTCAAAGACGCCGTATTCAAGACGGATGGTTTTGCTGTCGGCCATAAATGCCCCGCGTGCAGTGCGGTCGATGATCTTGTCGGTATTCAGGGTCGGCTGGGTCGCGATTTCATCGGCTTCAAATTCAATCCGGTAGTCGGTGAAGACGGAATCAGGGCTGGAGGTAAACGGGCAGCGGATAGCCGGATGGGTGCCGAAACAGAAAGGCATCCCTTCACTGCCGGTATTTGCGACATTGAAAGCCATTTTGACCGTATGTCCTTCCAGTGTATAAGTCAGGGTCAGTTTGAAGGAGTAGGGGTATTTGGAGAGGGAATCCTCATCCTCAATGAGGCAGAGGGTGACCGAGTTTTCCGACTGTGCCGCGACCGTCCATTCCTTGTCACGCGCGAAGCCGTGCTGACGCATCTGATACATTTTGCCCTTGATCTCTACCGAGCCGTTTTCCAGTCCGCCGACGATCGGGAAGAGGAAGGGGGCACTGCGTTTCCAGTATTCACTGCCGTCCCAGATGTATTCGTTTCCGTTTTCATCCCGCAGAGACTTCATTTCTGCGGCAAAGCTGTCGATGACAGCGGTCATGATTCCGTTGGTAATCTGCATCTGCATAAAACATCCCGTCCTTTCAATTTATTTTCAGTCTACAACATTTTGACTGGTATGTCAATTGCCAGGAAAGGTAAAACCAGTCGTTTGTCACAAAAAGTATGCGGCGATGAAAAACAAAATGTCAGTTTTTGGCCGTGTTGGTTGTTGAAAGGCAGGAGCGGATATGCTATAATGAATATATATTTGCGGTGTACGGCTGTTTCCGGTGCCGCCGGAATAAGAAAGGATGTAGAATATGCTTACAGATATCGAAATTGCCCAGCAGGCGCATATGCTCCCAATTGCGGAGGTTGCCGCCGGTATCGGCATTGACGCGGATGACCTTGAGTTTTATGGTAAATATAAGGCAAAACTTTCGGACGAGCTGGCCCGTAAGGTCGCCGGCAACCCTGATGGACGGCTGGTGCTGGTTACCGCAATCAATCCGACCCCTGCCGGCGAGGGCAAGACGACCACGTCGGTTGGTCTGGGTCAGGCGATGGCACGCCTTGGCAAAAAGGCAGTGCTGGCACTGCGTGAACCTTCTCTTGGCCCGGTCTTCGGCATTAAGGGCGGTGCCGCCGGCGGCGGATATTCTCAGGTTGTCCCGATGGAGGACATCAACCTGCATTTTACCGGCGATATGCACGCCATCACCGCTGCCAATAACCTGCTCTGCGCAATGATCGACAACCATATCCAGCAGGGCAATAAGCTGGGAATCGACCCCCGCCGTATCCTTTTCAAACGCTGCATGGACATGAACGACCGCGCGCTCCGGCATATTGTCATCGGCATGGGCGGCAAGGCAAACGGCGTTCCCCGTGAGGATGGCTTTATTATTACCGTTGCTTCCGAGATCATGGCGATCCTCTGTCTGGCGGAAGACCTGATGGACCTGAAAAAACGGATGGGCGATATTCTGGTTGCATGGACTTATGACAACCGCCCGGTCTATGCCCGTGACCTGAAAGCGGATGGCGCAATGACTGCTCTGATGAAAGACGCAATCAAACCCAACCTCGTTCAGACGCTGGAAAATACCCCTGTTCTAATTCATGGCGGCCCGTTTGCGAACATTGCGCATGGCTGCAACTCGGTCCGTGCAACCAAACTTGCGCTGAAACTGGGCGACTACTGCATCACCGAAGCAGGTTTCGGTTCCGACTTGGGTGCTGAGAAGTTCTTTGATATTAAGTGCCGGTATGCCGGCCTGAAACCTTCCTGCGTTGTTGTCGTCGCGACCGTCCGCGCCCTCAAATATAACGGCGGTGTGCCCAAGGCGGAACTGGCGGCAGAAAATGTTGAAGCGCTGGAAAAGGGTATTGTCAACCTGAAAGCACATGTTGAAAATATGCACAAATTTGGTGTGCCGGTCGTCGTTGCGATCAACCGTTTCGGAACCGATACCGACGCAGAACTTGCGGTAATCGACAACTGCTGCCGTGAGCTGGGGGTCGATTACGCACTGTCCGAAGTCTTTGCAAAGGGCGGTGAAGGCGGCATCGAGTTGGCAAAGCGGGTGGTCGATGTCATTGACCGCTGCGAGAACTGCGACAGCCTGCCCAAATTTGCACCGATTTATTCGCTGTCGATGACGATTGAACAGAAGATCGAAATGATTGCAAAGGAAATTTACGGCGCTTCGGGTGTCGCTTATACCGCTGCGGCCAAAAAGGCAATCAAGGAGATCACCGACCTTGGTTTTGGAGAACTGCCGGTCTGCATGGCGAAGACCCAGTATTCTTTGTCGGACGATCCCAAAAAACTTGGCCGTCCGCAGGGCTTTACCATTAATGTCAGTGAAGTCCGTCTGTCGGCTGGTGCTGGCTTTGTCGTTGTCCAGACTGGTTCGATCATGACGATGCCGGGTCTGCCGTCCCGTCCGAGCGCAGAGCTGATCGACGTGGACGCCGAAGGGCATATCAGCGGCCTGTTTTAATGAAATTCAAATAAATGTTTTGTGCCATCCGACAGTTTTCCGGCTGTCGGATGGCATTTTCCGTTCTTTTAACCGGAATTTTGACAATTCCCTTGTAACTTTGGCAAAAATATATTATAATAACGAAATAGTCAGGCATCCTTTGTTCAGAAACTTCCGTTCCGGGAAGAAATGCCTGCACGGTTAAAAGCATGATGACCCCGGGAGGCTGTTTATGGCGGAAAGTGTGAAAGAACTGCGAAACGGACTGCGGGCGTTTTTTCGCCGGCTGGACATGCCGATGTTTCTGCTGGTTCTTGCGGCACTGTGTTATGGATTTGTCATCCAGTATTCCGAGATGGCCGCCGGCTTTATCACCCGTCGATCAATGGTGACCCAACTGGTTGCCGGCGGGGTTGGCATTGTGGCAATGCTGCTGGTATCCGAGCTGGATTATCGTCAATTGGCTGCCGGGTGGCGATTTCATCTGCCGGTTACGCTGGGACTGACATTGCTGACCTTTACCAGCCTGCCGGTTGTCTATCGGCCGGAGGGTTCGGACGACAGCGCCTGGTTGCGATTCGGGATTTTTTCGCTCCAGCCGGGGGAATTGCTGAAATTTACATTTATTCTGACTCTTGCCTGGCACCTGGACAGGGTACAGGAACAGATCAACCATCCCGGCAGATTGCTGCTTTTGTGTCTGCATGGAGCCGCGCCTTGCCTGCTGATCTTTTTGCAGGGGGATATGGGCAGTGCATTGATCTTCTTTGTGATCTTTGTCAGCATGATGTTTGTTTCAGGACTTTCCTGGAAATATCTGGCGCTGGGGGCTGGGTGTGCAGCCGGGCTGAGTCCGGTGGTATGGCTGTTGCTGCCGGATTATCTGAAAAACCGGTTTCTGGTTTTGGGAGATCTGGAAAATGCTTCTCTTAAGGAAGCATATCAACAGCTGCTTGGCAGACGAATTCTCGGTTCGGGGATGAGTTTTGGAAAAGGGCTATTTTCAGACGATTTCGTTTATGTCTATGCAATTGAAAACGATCTGGTGATGGCCCATATCGGTCAGGCACTCGGATTTGTCGGAGCGGCCGGCGTCCTCTTGCTATTGACTGTGATTTGTGGTAAAATATTGTTAATCGCGAGATCTTCCCGGGATTACCTGGGATGCAGCATCTGCACAGGTGTTTTTGTGATGATTTTTTTTCAGTCGGCACTCAATATCGGAATGGTTCTGGGATTGCTGCCGGTGATTGGCGTTACGCTGCCCTTTTTCAGTCAGGGCGGCAGTTCGCTTGCGGTCAGCTGTCTGTCAGTTGGACTAGTTCTGAGCGTTTCGGCGGCGGACAAGAAACGCCGCGCCAGACGCAAAGGCTGACTGCGGTTCAGTCTGCCGGTAATGCGGCGGATAATGGATTTATGATTGATCTGATGGCATGATGAAAGGAAATATATGAGAGTTATTACCGGTACCGCTCGGGGACGAAAACTGGAAACACTGGATGGGCTGGATGTCCGGCCGACGACCGAAATCGTCAAGGAAGCGGTTTTCAGCATGATACATTTTCGTCTGCCTGCCGCAAATGTCGCGGATATCTTTGCCGGCAGCGGACAGATGGGGATTGAGGCGATCTCCCGTGGTGCGAGAAAGGTGACCTTTGTTGACCAGTCGCGTGCTTCGATTGAGATTGTTCGTCGTAATCTCGCCACGACTGGACTGTCTGGTCAGGCGGATGTCGTGATGGACAGCGCCGAGTCGTTTCTGGGACGCACCAGGGAAAAATTTGATTTTATCTTTCTCGACCCGCCTTACAACCGCGGGTTTGGGATGAAACTTCTTCCGCTTCTGGGTCAGGCACTTGCTCCCGGCGGGCTTGTTTTATTTGAACACGCAAGGGACGAGGTACTGCCCGAGGAGATCGGTGGGCTGAAGCGGGTGAAAGAATACCGCTACGGCAAAACTCTGATCACGACTTATACACACATTGATCCGCAGCAGGACGATTGACGGCCTGCCGGAAAGGGGACGTTTCATTGAATAAGACAGCAGTCTGCCCGGGCAGTTTTGACCCGATCACAGTTGGGCATCTGGATATCATCAGTCGAGCCGCGCGGTTATTTGACCAGGTTGTCGTTCTGGTCTCGGTCAACGCGGCAAAACATACTTCCTTTTCCCTGGAAGAGCGTGTCGAGCTGGCGCGGAAGGTAACGGCTCATCTGGACAATGTCCGTGTTGAGAGCTTTGACGGGCTTTTGGTGGACTATTTGAGAAATCTGGGGGACTGTGCGATCGTCAAAGGCTTGCGGGCGGTTTCTGACTTTGAGTATGAGTTTCAGATGGCACTTGCAAACAAAAAGCTGTACGACGGTGCGGAAACGATTTTTCTGACTACCGGGGCAGAGAACATGTACCTCAGTTCGAGCCTGGTCAAGCAGATTGCATATTTTGGCGGAGATATCAGCGGGTTTGTGCCCGACTGTATCCTGACAGAAATCAAAGAACGTCTGGTGCTGCCTCAAAACGGAGACAGTACGGGGGCTGCAAAATAAATGAAAGCCGTTTTGGGAAATTGACGGCAAAGAAAGGTAATCGCTATGGAAAAGATGGACAATTCGGTAGACAGCATCCTTGGGATGATGGAAGGTATTCTCGAAACTGCCAAGGTTTTTCCTATGAGCCACGGCCGTGTACTGGTTGACCAGGAGCAGTTTCTGGACATGCTGGCGGATCTGCGGACCCAGCTCCCCCGTGAGCTGGAGGATGCCAGAAGAATCGTTGCTGACCGCAACAACATTCTTGAGACCGCAAAGAAGGAAGCGGAGATGACTACCCGCGCGGCGGAAGAACGTGCAAGACGGCTGGTCGATCACGACGAAATCGTCAAACAGGCGCAGATGCAGGCCAACGAGATCATGAGCACCGCTCAGCTCCAGTCCCGTGAACTGAAAAAGGCCGCAATCGAGTATGCCGACAGTGTATTGGCACAGGTTGACGAACAGCTGAACAAGTCTGTGATTGAAGTACGCCAGAGACGGCAGGGTTTCCGCAACCGCTGATTGCAGGAGATATATTAGACAGATAGGCAAAGATCAGGTCAGGCTCATATGGGTCTGGCCTTTTGGAGTATCAGGAGGCAGCGGAAATGGAACAGGAGATTGTCAGTTCACTGTTTATCGAGCAGTTCCGGCTCGGACATCCAGTGCCGGAAGAAAGCTATCTGGCCAGACTGCCGGTTGTGCGTCAGCTGAAAAAGATGGGAGGCATCCAGCTGAGCAGTTCGGTCACCTTTTTTGTCGGGGAAAACGGGGTCGGTAAGTCGACATTGATCGAAGCGCTGGCAGTCTCGTCCGGCTTTAACCCGGAAGGCGGGACGATCAATTTTAATTTTTCAACGCAGGATTCTCATTCCGAATTGTACCGGTACCTCAAGGTTGTCCGGGGCGGGATACGCCCTAAAACCGGATTTTTTCTGCGTGCTGAGAGCTTTTACAATGTAGCGACCGAGGTGGACCGGCTGGAAGAGACTCCATTAGGACCATCGCTGCTGGCAAGTTACGGCGGCATATCGCTGCACCGGCAGTCGCATGGTGAAAGCTTCATGGCACTGGTCGAAAACCGTTTTGGGCGGCAGGGACTGTATATTCTGGACGAACCGGAGGCGGCACTTTCGCCGATGAAGCAGATGTCGCTGCTGTGTGAGATCGACCGTCTGGTCAGGGAGGGGAGCCAGTTCATTATTTCGACCCATTCACCGATTTTAATAACTTTTCCAGGTGCGGAAGTTTTTCAGCTAACGAAACAGAAGATTGAAAAGGTCGACTATCATCAAACGGAACATTTTCAGCTGACAAAGGCGTTTTTGAATGCACCGGAAAAGATGCTGGGCTACCTGTTGGAAGATGGAAAGGAGCCGTCGGGTCGATGATTCGGCGAGTGATGACGTATTGCATACGGTCACTCAATATGCTAAAATGAATATAGGATCCTTTAAAAGAGTCAAAATCTGCCGTGAAAGGAAGAGGACAATGCTGGATAAAAAATATGATCTCGTATCCATTGGTGAAATTATGGTCGATATGACCCAGATTGGCGTAAACAGCCAGGGAAATCCGCTTTTTGCCGCCTACTCGGGCGGTTCGCCAGCCAATATCGCTGTCGCCGCTTCCCGTCTCGGCGCTAAGACAGCTTTTATTGGTCGGATTGGCGGTGACCTGTTGGGGCAGGGACTGCGTGAAGTATTGCAGCAAAATGGTGTGGACGACAGCGCCGTGTCGGTTGACCCGACCGCACCGACGACGATTGCGATGGTTACTGTCGATGAAGAAGGAAAGCGGGACTATATCTATTTGCGTCATTCAGCCGCGGATATTCAGTTGTCGGTCAGCGATCTGCCGGATGGAATGATTGAGCAGGCAAAGATTCTGCATTTTGGTTCAGTCAGTATGACCTGCGAACCCACTCGCAGTGCGACGCTTGAAGCGGTTGCCCGTGCACAGCGCAGCGGTGCACTGCTCAGTTTTGCTCCTCGTTTCAAACCTGCGCTCTGGGAAAATGTTGAAAGTGGGATCGAACTGATTCGTTCATTGATTCCCCGCTGTGAGATTCTGAGACTTTCGCGGGAAGAGATGGTTCTGTTTACTGGAACAGCTAATTACGCGCAGGGAAGTGCGCAGCTGGCGGAGATGGGGCCGTTTCTGGTGCTGGTCACCCTTGGTGAAGACGGTGTATTTTATCGGATGGGCAGTTTGACAGGGCATGTTGCGGCCCAAAAGATCGTTGTATCCGATACCTTTGGAGCGGGTTCGACCTTTATGGGGGCTGTTCTTTCCAAACTCAGCCGGATGGAAGATCCGCATACGATTGATCAGAAGGCATTGGAAGAGGTGCTCTACTTTGCCAATACGGCCGCCGGCATTACGACTTCGCGTCCGGGCGCCATCCCGGCGATGCCGACGCTTGAAGAGGTTATCAGTTACTGAGAAAAGACGGCAAGCCGTCCGGTGCAGTTTATTCTGCGTGCGGGCGGCTTGCTTTTTTATTATTGTGTGGGATGGGACTGTTGTTTTTGACGGGCGTATTTGCGCTGGGTAGCGAGTCCGCCGCGGATATGACGTTCCTGTTTGTTGATGTCCAGAAGGCAGCGGACCTCCTTGTAGAGTGCTGGGCTGACCTGCCGCAGACGGACGGTTACGTCTTTATGTACCGTTGATTTTGAGACGCCAAACTGCCGGGAAGTATCGCGGACAGTGCTCTTTTTTTCCAGCATATACTGCGCCAGCTGGACACAGCGTTCTCCTGCACTGAAAAACTCAGGTTTTGCGGTATTTGTTTTCAATCATAACCCCTCCGGTTCCTTTGCTATTACCAGAAGGTATGCGCGTCCGAAGGGGTTTATGTTATGAAAAGGTCAGTTTTGCATGTGGATCTGCTGGCCGGTGATCAGCGGATAGCAGATAACACAGCACCCGTCCAGGTTTTCGTTTGCCAGCCTGACTGCTGTAATCTGCTGGTTTTCGTAGGTGGTATAGTAGTAGATTCCCTTGCTGGTATTGCAGCAGGAGGTATAGACGGTGATCTCGTGGCCATCCTCAGTTTGTGCACAGCCCCGTGTCTGGTATACTGACCCGAGGATATGGAAAAACTGACTGACACTTTCCGATTCGGAACAGCCGCAGGCCGAGTTGAGCCGGGTAAAAGCCGCCCGGACAAACCGTGAGGTAGAAGAGAGATCGCCCGGCAGTCCAAGTCCGCCCATACCCAGACAATAGGGCCGGAGCGGGAGCTGAGAGCAGAAACGGTTGACTGGAGGCTGAGCGGTCAGGTTCAGGTAGTTATTTAAATTAAACATCTGGTAGTCAAATGGTGGATTGTTTGTCAGAACGCTCGCGGGATTATCGTAAATTTTCAGCCCGTCTGCCGTCTGCTCAATTGTCAGCACGCCAGTTTTGTCACTGATCATCCAGTGGAGCGGTGCCAGCGGCATTGCTTCTGAAAAAGGAATATCGACCAGACAGATCCGTTCCAGCAGCCGCTGTGCCCCAGTCAAATCCGCACACTGACCGAGTATCCATGGAATCAGCTCAAACGGCGAGACATTGTCTTTGCCATCCTTTTCGGGGAAGTAGACAGCGTTTCCGGGGAAATTCAATCCGGCAATCGCCAGTCCTTTTTCATTGGTAGCATCGTAATAAAGTGGGTAGCCATCCCGCAGGATTGCCATACCAATAATTGCGTAATGGCTGGAAATAGTTCCCATCCTGCGGAATACAAACGGGTAATTGCGCGGAGTGATGGCGACCGTTTCACCGTAAGAGCAGGACAGGTCAAGTGTCCGTCCAAAGTAATGGTCGGCAGTGGTAAAGGAAATCGCGGTGCACATGGTGAAAAATACCTCCTGTAGACATATTTTTTGCAAAAATGCTTGACTGTAAAGTGGGTTGATACTGTACAATAAGGGTGAAAGAGGTGAATCGGAATGACAATTAAGGAACTTGAAGCGAGAATAGGCATGGAACGGGCCAATATCCGCTTTTATGAAAAGGAAGGGCTGCTCTCTCCCAGACGGCTGGACAATGGGTATCGGGATTATTCGGACGAGGACGCCGACCTGCTGCTCCGCATCAAACTGCTGCGTAGTCTGCATCTGCCGCTGGATGAGATTCGGGCGATAAAAGAAGGAAAGGTCACCCTTATTTCGATTCTTGACCGGCAGCAGCAGAGACTTTCCAGTGAGGAAAAAGAAATTGCACTGGCGGGGAAAGTCTGCCGGGAAATCCGGGAGGAAGGCGCATCATTTGCAAAGCTGGACGCAGAAAAGTACCTGCGGCAGATTGAGGAAAAAGAACCGCATCCGCAAGCCTCGGGGGCAGCTCTGCAAAGGCCATCCTATTTCAGCGAACCGGCGCGAAAGGATACATTGCCCCATGCCTTTACACCATTTCGTCGTTTTTTTGCCCGATGTACGGATTTGCTGATCTATAATCTGATTCTGTATCTGATTGTTATGCTGGTTTTTAGCATCAATATTGCACATCGGACGCAGTTTTTTAATTTTGTCATGACCTATCTGGCATATGGTCTTATGCTGTTAATTGAGCCGGTTTTGCTGCATTTTTTCGGGCAGACACCGGGAAAATGGCTGTGGGGACTGCGGGTGGAAGGTCTGGAAGGCAGACTTTCCCTGCATGAAGCATGGACACGGACACTGGAGATGTTCGGAGAGGGAATGGGATGGGGACTTCCCGTTTATTCACTCTGGCGGGCATTTTCGAGCTTACGGAGATGCCTGGATAATGAGGTGCAGATATGGGACGCAGGTTTGTTTTATACTGTAGATGAAAGCAGGACAGCAGGACGGACGGCGGGCTTTGCGGCCGTGAATGTTGCCGGATTTGGGGTACTGGCACTAGCCGTGGCACTCCAGATGCTGCCGCCCAACCGCGGAGAGCTGACTGTTGCTGAATATGCGGAGAATTATAATTATTATGTGCGTTATTTTGAGCTGTCCGGCCAGAGTTTTCAGCTGGATGAAAATGGAAGATATGCACCGCTTCCCGATCCGCCGGGAAGTTATACCATTTATACATCGGAACCCATTGAGCCGGAATATGCCTATCAGCTAGAAAACGGGAATATCCGCTCGGTTACAGTTAAAATGTCTTCCGATGCTTCGTACATCTCAAGCGGCGCCAGTGATGTTCTTCTGTCCGTGCTGGCCTATTCGGGAGCGGAATGTAACATTTTGGATCTTTTCACGTTATCTCAGCTGACAGCTGAAATCAGTGAAAATGTGCTGAACAGTTATTCGGTGGAAATTCCCGGGGGCAGTGCCATCTGGACGGTAGACTCCAAAGGATATACCGGCTCGTCAGGCATAGGGTTGTTCTCGGATGATGAGACTGAGCATTTTTTTAACAGGGTGCTGACAATAGAAAAGAATAAATAATAGAAAGATAAACCGGGCCATCCTGCCAGAGCGGGACAACCCGGTTTTTTTATCTGCTCAGCCGGGCTATGCGTTCCTGTTCGGTCTCGGTTTTGATCAGAGGGCTGCTGCCAAAGGGCGCAATCTGAATATCGTGCGTGAGATCGTCGAGAACAGGCTGCTGATCGGGGAACCTAGGCTGTCGGTCACGTTTTTTCTTCATGCCAACTGTCTCCTTTCTTATTATTATGGAAACAGTGTCTGCGTTAAAATGACGGTTATGCACCCGGTTATTTGTTTTGCGGGACAATGACCCGAACGCCTGCCTGTGCCAGGCAGGCGGACAGCTGGGGGGAAGGGAGCTGGTCGCTGACCAGGATATCCACCTCGTTCAGGCCGCCGATTCGGTAGAGACATTTTTTCTCAAATTTGCTGGAATCGCAGAGTAAAATCCGTTTTCCGGCTCCGTGCAGCATCTGCCGCTTGATAGCCCCCTGTTCAAAGGTGCTTTCAGTGATACCGTTTGCGCTTAATCCGCCGCAGGAGATAAAGCAGTATCCCGGGTTCAGCCCGGATAAATAGTTCAGCGTGTCGGCACCATACAGCGACCCCGAATTGGGCCGCACTGTTCCGCATGCGATAATGACCCGAAGGTCAGGATTTTCCGCCAGCAAAAGGGCATTGCGCAGGCCGTTGGTAATGACGGTCAGGTCTGAAAAGCTGGTAAAATGTGGAATCATCGCTCCTGCCGTTGAACTTGAGTCGAGGAAGAGGGAGCTTGCGTTTTGCAAAAGTCCAGCGGCAAGTTCACCAATCACCTTTTTCTGCCGGCGGTTTTCCTGTTCCCGGACGCGGGCGGAGGCTTCATCTCCGCTCGATTCAAACAGCACCGCGCCGCCATGGGACCTTCGGATCAGTCCGGCGTTTTCCAGTTCCGCGAGGTCGCGGCGGATGGTGGACCCGGAGGCAAAGAGGGTTTCAGCCAGCTCGTTGACAGTGACCGATTTTTTCTGCCGGAGGATATTCATAATTTCTTCCTGGCGCTGAAGTGTCAGCATGTTTATCTCCTTTCCAGACAATTTTTGAAAAATTGCTGTCTATTTTTTGCATAGGAATGCACTTTTATGATTGTATTATGAAGCATATCTGCTCATTTGTCAAGTTTATGCGCAAATATAGACAGAAATGAAAATATATGATAAAATAAGTTCAGTAAGACGGACGATCAATCGGACGACAACAATGTGGCTGACGAAAGGACGGAATAAGGTTGAAACGGATACTGGCTTTTGATTTTGGCGCGTCAAGCGGGCGTGCAATGCTGGCGGTGTTTCAGGATGGAAAGATCACGACGGAGGAAATCCACCGCTTTTCCAACGACCCGGTTCCTGTAAATGGAGTGCTGTACTGGGATGTCCTGCGGCTGTATCATGAGATCAGGACAGCGATCTCCCTTGCGGTCAACCGGGGCGGATTTGATGCAATTGGTATTGATACTTGGGGCGTAGATTTTGGCTTACTGGATGCGAAAGGAAACCTGCTGGGCAATCCGGTACATTACCGCGATCCCCGCACCAATACGATACCGGATGAGGTCTTCAAACTGGTTCCGAAAGAGGAAATTTATCGGCATACCGGTATCCAGTTTATGCACTTTAATACAATTTATCAGTTGTACTATCTTGTTACCCGCGAACCTGAAATGCTTTCGCGCTGTGAGACGATGCTTCAGATCCCTGACCTGTTTGCCTATTTCCTGACCGGCGTACGCAAAGGGGAACGGACCAACGCCTCGACCACCAATCTGTATAACCCGATGACCCATGACTGGGACCGGGAACTGTGCGCAAAGCTCGGTATCCCCGAACGGATTCTGCCGGAACTGATCGACGCTGGCGAAAGCTATGGGCCCCTGCGCCCGGAACTCTGCGAAGAACTGGGCTGCCAGCCTGTACCGGTCATCGCGGTCGGGACACATGACACCGCTTCGGCGGTCGTCAGCGCACCGGCAACTGAAAAGGATTTTGTCTATATCAGCTGCGGTACCTGGAGCCTGTTCGGTACCGAAAACGACTGCCCGGTCATCAATGAGGAAAGTGTTGAGGCAAACTTCACCAACGAAGGCGGCTATGGTGGTACCATCCGCTTCTTGAAAAATATCATGGGTCTCTGGCTGATTCAGGAATCCCGCCGCCAGTGGAAGCGGGAAGGTGAGGATGTTTCCTTCAACCAGCTGGAACAGGAAGCACTGGCGAGCGAGCCGTTTTGCAGCTTTATCGACGTCGACCACCCCTATTTTGAGAGTCCTGGCAATCTTCCCGGCAATGTTGTGCGCTACTGCCGCGAGACTGGCCAGCAGGTGCCGCAGACCCGCGGGGAGATCATGCGCTGCATCTATCAGAGCCTTGCAATGAAATACCGCTATACTTTCGAAAATCTCCAGCGGCTGACCGGAAGAAAGTATCACGCGATTCACATTCTGGGCGGCGGCATCAAAGACGGCCTGCTTTGCCGGATGACGGCGGCGGCCTGCGGTGTCGAAGTGCTGGCAGGGCCTGCGGAAGCAACGGTCACCGGCAATATTGCGGTGCAGCTGATCCACCTGGGAGAAATTGAGGATCTCTGGCAGGCGAGAAAGGTCATCCGGGATTCGGTTCCGGTCACCAGTTATCAGCCGGAAAACCCGGAAGAATGGGACGCCCATTATCAAAAGTATTTAAAAGCCATCGGAAAATAATTGCAGATAATTGTGGGATGATTCTGCATTTTCCGGCTTTTGGATAAGCAAGGAACGCTGCCCATTCTGCTGTTTTTGTGGGAATCAGCGGAATGGGCCAGGCGTCTACTACTGCATCATATAAATGGATATAATTGTCCTTCGGGACGCGAATAATCAGACCAATCGACAGAAAGGACAGGGCATATGAACGAATCCAGCATTCTCAAAGCATATGAACTTGCAAAAGAAACCTATGCCGCTATCGGTATTGACACCGATGCGGTGCTTGAAACACTTAAAAAGGTGCCGATTTCGCTGCACTGCTGGCAGGGTGATGACGTAATCGGTTTTGACTCCAAAGGGGAAGGTTCCCTTTCCGGCGGCATCCAGACGACCGGCAACTATCCCGGCAAGGCAAGAAATCCCCAGGAATTGATGCAGGACCTCGATAAGGTCATGTCGCTGATTCCCGGTACCCCCAAGATGAACCTGCATGCCAGCTATGCGATTTTTGATGAGGAAAACGGCGGCTGGGTCGACCGTGACCAGCTGGAACCCAAGCACTTCAAAAAATGGGTCGATTTCTGTAAGGAACGGAGACTGGGCTGTGATTTCAACCCGACCTTCTTTGGCCACCCGATGTGCGATCCGCTGACCCTTTCTTCTCCGAATGAAGAGACCAGGAAGTTCTGGGTAGAGCATGGCAAGAGATGTGTCCGTATCTCCCAGTATCTCGCCGAAGAGCTCGGCCAGCCCTGTGTTATGAACATCTGGACCGGCGACGGTTACAAGGATATCCCTGCTGACCGGATTGGCCCGCGGATGCGCTATAAACAGTCGTTTGATGAAATGCTGTCCGAACCGTTTGACAAGACGATGGTATACCCCTGCGCTGAATCCAAGGTATTCGGTATCGGCGTCGAAAGCTATACCGTCGGTTCGGCTGAATGGTGCCTGAAATACGCTTCCAGCCGGGACGACTGCATCACCCTGATGGATAACGGTCACTATCATCCGACCGAAGTTGTCAGCGACAAGATTTCCTCGATTCTGACCTTTGATGAAAAGATGGCGCTGCACATCACCCGTCCTGTCCGCTGGGACTCCGACCATGTGGTCGCGTATGATGATGAGACCCGTGAGATCTTCAAGGAGATCGTCCGCTGCAACGCACTTGACCGGGTATTTATCGCGCTGGACTACTTTGACGCTTCGATCAACCGGATCGGCGCCTGGGTCACCGGTTTCCGCAATGCGGAAAAGGCGTTGCTGTTTGCGCTGCTCCAGCCGTATCAGCAACTGAAAAAATTGCAGGATGAGAGCCGTTTCTCGGAACTGATGATGCGCCAGGAAGAGCTCAAGACCTACCCGATGGGTGCTGTCTGGGATTACTACTGCCTGAAAGAGGGCGTGCCTGTCCGCGAAGAATGGTTTAAGGAAGTTGAAAAGTACGAGGAAGAAGTCCTCTCCAAACGTGTCTGATTGAGAATCATACAGCAGGACTGCGGCTGAAAACTGCCGCGGTCCGATGCCATCAGAAAGGAAGTATTTAGATTATGAAAGATATCCTGACTGCACCCTTTATGACTGAGGTTCGTAAACTTCTCCAGAACATGTACCGCCTTGGCTGGGACGAACGCAACGGCGGCAACTTATCCTATATTCTGAAAGAAGAGGAACTGACCCTTTATCTGGATGTCAACAATGTCATCCGTAAAATTCCGACCAACTTTGACGCTGCACCGCTCGCCGGACGTTACTTTATCGTCACCGGTACCGGCAAGTATTTCAAGAATGTTTATGATGATCCCGAGAACAACCTCGGTATCATGCGTGTTTCTGCCGACGGCAGCGAAGTTGAGCTGCTGTGGGGATATGCAGACGGCGGCCGTCCGACTTCTGAGCTGCCCGCGCATTTCCGCAGCCATATTTCCCGTCTGTCGGTTGACCCGGAACACCGTGTTGTGCTGCACACCCACTGCACCAACGTTATCGCGATGACCTTTGTCCATTCGCTGGATGAACGGGAATTCACCCGCACCCTCTGGCAGATGTGCACCGAATGTCTGGTTGTATTCCCGGATGGCGTCGGCGTACTGCCCTGGATGCTGTGCGGCAACGATGAGATCGGTATTGCGACGGCTGAAAAGATGAAAGAATTCCGCCTCTGTGTCTGGGGAATGCACGGAATCTTCGGCACCGGCAAGACGATTGATGAAGCATTCGGCCTGATCGAGACGGTCGAAAAGGCGGCTGAAATCTACATCAAGATCATGAACAAGCCCATTTTGCAGACCATCACTGACGAACAGCTGTGGATTCTGGCGAAAGCTTTCGGTGTTACCCCCAGAGCCGGATATCTTGCTGAATAATTGACGCTGACGTTTTGTCTCTCTTTTATCATCAGAGCGGCGTTCTCACCGATGGTGGGGTGCCGCTTTGCCATAGAATCTGTGTAACGAAAGGAAGGATTTCAGATGGCGGACGAAAAGGCAATGGAATTTTTTCAGAAACTGAAAACCGAACGGTTTGCAAGCTGGGAAAAGATGTTTGACCAGCTGGCGGTGCGGGATGGTGTAGAGATCGTCGACCTGTGGGACGGGAACTGCCCGGGGTTTGACGTGGCAAATGGGCAAAAGATGCCGCGTCTTGCCGTCTATCCGCCTCATCCGGGTAAGCCGGTGGGCTGCCTGATCATCTGTGCAGGCGGCGCGCACATCTTCAAGAGCTATAATGAGGCGATGCCGGTTGCCGATTATTTTTATAACAGGGGATTTCATACCGCGATTCTCGACTATCGGGTTGACCCATATACCCGGGAGGATTCCTGTATGGATGGCTGCCGGGCTGTGCGGTATCTGCGGGCAAATGCGGCAAAATACAATATTTTGTCCGATCATATTGCAATCGGCGGTTTTTCGGCCGGCGGCATGCTGACTGGCCAGGTTGCGACCCATTTTGATTATGGAAACCCACAGGCAGATGATCCTGTAGAGCGGGTATCCTCCCGGCCGGATGCGGCACTGGAACTGTATGGCAGCTTTGATGAATCGGTCTGTGTCGGCAGTTTTCTGGGGTACAGCCCTGAAAAGCAGCAGCTGGCGGCAAAAATGTCACCGACCTGCAACCTGCGTCCTGACTGTCCGCCCTTTTTCCTGATGGAGACGCTGTTTGACGATCCCCGCACCGTCACCGGTTTTGCCGGAGCGCTGGCCAATTTCGGTATCCCGTTTGCACTGCATCTGTTCCACAGCGGCAGCCATGGCAATGGGCTGTATGACGGGCAGTATGAGGTCGAAGATAATCCCCATACCGCCAAATGGGCCGAACTGGCCTGTGACTGGCTGGAAGATCAGGGGTTTTGTGCAGTAGAATAACATCCTTTTCCGGGTGGATTTACGCCCGGATTTTTTCTTGTTGATCGGAGGCAAATCTTGCTGATTGCCGGCAGATATGGTATAATATAAAATTGAAATGAGGTGACAGGATGATTCGGATGATCACTTCCGATATGGACGGGACGCTGCTTGGCGGCGGACGGTGGGACGAACGCAAACTTCCGCAGGACTTTGAAGAGGTGCTGGGAAGGCTGGAACAAATGGGAATCCATTTCCTGGCGGCAAGTGGGCGCACCTATCCGTCGGTTCGCGCCAATTTTGGCGGGCTGGCGGACAGGGTAGACTATATCTGCGACAATGGCGGCTGTCTGGTTCATAACGGCAGCGTGGTCCATGTCGAACAGATTCTGCCGGAGCTGGCGGAAAAGCTGCATCAGCTGGTTCTGAATCAGCAGCTTGGTCAGTTTTCCTGTTGCTCCGCAAAAGGGACCTATCTGCTCGGAGGAACTTCCTGGCTGGGTTCCGTGCGTGAACAGCAGTGGATTTTCCCACTGGAAGATGTCAGCGCATTGGATGAGCCGATCTCCAAGATGACGGTCCGCCTTGTGCGGGGACTGGATGTCTTTGCCGTGCGCCAGCAACTGGAAGACGCGCTGGGAGACGGACTGAACTTTGTTGTGTCGACGCCCCAGATCATCGACGTGATGAAACGCGGGGTGGACAAGGGAAGCGGCCTGCGGTATTTCCAGAAGTTGTGGGGAATCGACCGGGAGGAATGTATGTCCTTCGGGGATCAGTACAATGATTTCGGGCAGTTTGAAGCGAGCGGCTGGTCGTTCGCGATGGCAAACGCCGCCCAGGAGATCAAGGCAAAGGCCCGCTTCGTCGCCGATTCAAACGAACGTCAGGGTGTTACCCGTGCAATCCGTGCCTACGTTTTCGGGGAACGGTAAAAAGCTGCCGGAAAACCGGCGGTTTTTGGGCTTTATATCCGTGCTCGTGAACATATCTTAAAAGGAGTCTGATTTTCATGCTGGAAAAGTTAAAAGAAGAAGTTTGCAAAGCCAACCTGCTGCTGCCCGCTCATGGGCTGGTGACCTTTACCTGGGGCAATGTCAGCGGCATCGACCGTGAACAGGGGCTGGTTGTCATCAAACCATCTGGTGTTTCCTATGAGGGGATGAAGCCGTCTGATATGGTGGTCGTCGATCTTGCGACTGGCAA
Organism: Candidatus Faecivivens stercorigallinarum; assembly: GCA_018715465.1. GTDB lineage: Bacteria > Bacillota > Clostridia > Oscillospirales > Ruminococcaceae > Faecivivens > Faecivivens stercorigallinarum. The sequence continues at coordinate 20,870 of DVLN01000212.1, forward strand.
GACGGTCGAGGGAGACCTGAACCCTTCTTCGGATACGCCGACCCATCTGGAACTGTACCGCAATTTCCCGAACATCAAAGGCGTTGTCCATACCCATTCCCGTTGGGCGACGATTTTTGCCCAGTCGCTGCGGGGGATTCCGGCCTATGGCACAACGCAGGGGGATTATTTTTACGGGGAGATTCCCTGTACCCGCCTGATGACGCCCGAAGAGATCGGCGGGGAATATGAGCTGAATACCGGAAAGGTCATTGTCGAGACCTTTGAGGGACGCAATCCTGACGATATGCCGGCGGTGCTGGTTGCGAGCCACGGCCCGTTCACCTGGGGCAGCTCTCCAGAAAACGCGGTACACAACGCGGTTGTACTGGAAGAAGTCGCCATGATGGCACTGCATACCGAGATGCTGGGCAATCATAAGCCAATGCAGCAGGAGCTTCTGGATAAGCATTATCTGCGCAAACATGGCGCAAACGCTTATTATGGACAGAAAAAATAACTCATGAAGTTTTAACCGTCCGCCTTTTGTCCCCAGGGAGAAAGGGCGGACGGTTTGCTGTTTGTTGTGGATTCTGCCGGAGAATGACTTGCTATTTTGGGGAGATTCAGTTATACTGATAATAAGCGTACTCCGCATAGATTTT
>DVLN01000213.1 GCA_018715465.1 Candidatus Faecivivens stercorigallinarum
GGTACATTAGCTGACGGTTTAATCAATACTTTATTACCAGCATAATTTACCACATTTGTATCAGATGAATTAACATCATCTGCACCTACATTCAACCCTGGCAGCAACGTAACCGCCATCGACAAAATAAGCAGAAAGGCGGCTAAAACCGCTTCCCACCGAAACAATATGCTTTTTTTCTCCCCAACGTGCATAGTTCGTTTTATCCTTTCGTTTGTTTTTGCCCCTGCTTACTGTCCGCCAGAGGTTTTTTGCGTTTGGACGGTGCCTGCGCTGGCTGCGCGTCCGTCTCGGGTTCTTCCCGCGGAACGACCGACACATTTTCGGTATCGCTGACAATCGCTCCGTCCACCAGACGGACAATCCGGTCGGCATACCGCGCGATATCCCCGTCATGGGTGACGATAATCAGCGTTTCATGATACCGGCGCGCCATCCGCACGATCATCTCCATGACCTCTGTCGTGGTATGGCTGTCCAGGTTTCCGGTCGGCTCGTCGGCAAACACCACCGGCGGCTGCGAGATAAACGCACGCGCAATGCCGACACGCTGCTGCTGGCCGCCCGACATCTGGGACGGCCGGTGCTTCATCCGCCCTTTCAGCCCGACCCGCGCCAGCATTTTCTTTGCTCGCGCCTCCCGTTCCTTTTTGGACACGCCCTTGAAAACCAGCGGCATCGCCACGTTTTCCAGCGCCGTATCCTGCGGCATCAGGTTGTACGACTGGAAAATGAACCCGATGTTCTGACGGCGAAATACCGCCAGTTCCTTCTCACTCATCGCCGTGACTTCCCGTCCGGCGATGATGACATGTCCGCGGGTTGGCTTTTCCAGTCCGGCCATGATGTTGAGCAGGGTCGATTTTCCGCTTCCCGAGGTTCCCAGGATACAGCAGATTTCGCCCTTTTTGATCTGGAGCGATATTTTCCCGAGTGCCACGACCTTTTCGTCCTCAACCTCGTAAACCTTGCGCAGTCCGCGCACCTGTAAAATCACGCCGTCATCCGCCGCCACAGGTTTTGCCCTGCGGACAGAGTCTTTACCTGGCGGTCCGGGCGACGGATGCAGACGTTCTTCGACGGCTGACATACTCTTCTCCTCCTTCTTTCTGAGTGACAGTTGTTCCCCCGGCTACTTTTCGGGTATACACTGGGGTATACGTTTATAATACGCCATAGATTGCAAAAAAGTTGCACAATTTTGCCGAAATTGCAAATTTTTTACAAAAATTGCGTTTTACTCAGCTTTCCCCAAAAATGCACAAAGCGGCGCACCGTCAACCGGTACGCCGCCCCATCAATCAGAGGATGACTTCATGTCCTTCCGCGGCCGAACGGTAGATGCCGTCAAGAATCTTCATCAGCGTGATACCGTCTTCCGCCGGAGATACGCATTTTTCTGCCCTTCCCAGGATGCAGTCAACATAATGGTTGATCTCCCCTTCAAACAGCCCGTCAAAATCAAGCGCTGTCGCCGTATCCAGCGTGACATTGGACATGTATCCGTTGAGCTCGGTATACATCTCCAGCGACGGGTCGAGCTTCGCGCCCGCCTTGGTGCCAAACAGCTGGATTTTTCCTTCGTCTTCCTTGATGTTCAACGAGAACGCCGCTTCAATCGAAACCACCGCGCCGTTATCGTAGCGGATCATCGCAGTCGCGAGGTCCTCTACGTCAAAGATTTCATTGGTATGGTCAGATGATGCCTGATAGCCTTTCATCTTGTCCTTGATATCGGGTCGGTTGGCGAGTTTGTGGAAGGTCGCGCCGTATACCGAAACCGGCTTCGGGTTGCCCATCAGGTAGCGGGTCAGGTCAATGACATGCACGCCCAGGTCGATCAGCGGGCCGCCGCCCGATCTCGAACGGTCACCAAACCAGCTTCCGGGAGAACCGTTGCGGCGCAGATAGGTTGCCTTGCCGTAATAGATATCGCCAAAGTAGCCGTTGTCAATATAGTCTTTCAGAATCTTCGCGTCATTGCCGTACCGGCGGACAAATCCGACCATCAGCAGTTTGCCGTTTTTCTCGGCAGCCTCTTTCATCTTCTCAGCGTCTGCCGCACAGGTCGCCATCGGCTTTTCGCACAGAACATGCTTGCCGGCATTCAATGCCATAATCGTGCAGGGTGCGTGCTGGGAGTTCCAGGTGCAGACGCTGACAGCGTCGATCTCCGGCAGTTCACGCAGCATCTCGGCTTCATCGGTGTACAGACGAGTGATGCCGAACTTTTCGCCCATCATTTTCAGACGCTTTTCATTGATATCGCAGAATGCGTACAGCTCAACATCCGGGTTGAGGGAATAACCGTGGATGTGGGAAAGGGAGATATTGCCCACGCCGACAATTGCGATTTTGATTTTGCTCATTGAAATGAACTCCTTCCATCATCAGGCGGCGCGCCACCGGCTCCGCCGCCCGCATACTTTCTATAATAGAATTGATCAGCCGATCAGTTCAGTCAAAAATCCGACCGCTTTACGGATATCGGCTTCGGGGTCAGGCCCGACCTCACGTTCAATCGTCAGGAAACCATGATACCCGATTTCACGCAGCGCCGCAATCCATCCCGGGAAATCGACGTCCCCTTCTCCCAGCGGCAGCTCGGCAAAGGACGGCGACAGCGGGACTTCTGCTTCGGTTACGCCGTAGATTTCTTCCGGTTCGCGCCAGTAGATATGGCGGCCGTCCTTGGCATGGGTATGTACGATATAGTCCTTTAGGATTTTAACGCCTTCGACCGGGTTGTCCTTAACGACCATCACGAGGTTTGCCGGGTCAAAGTTGACCGCGACGCCTCTTGAACCCAGGCTATCCAGGAACTTACGCAGACGTGCAGCAGGTTCCGGGCCTGTCTCGATTGCGAAGTGTGCCTGCATCGAATCGGCAAACTCCGCCAGTTTCCCGCAGGCTTCCTGCATGATCTGATAGCGCGGATGGGCGGTATCTTCCGGTACAACGCCGATATGGGTTGTCACAACATCCGTTTCAAGGTCACGCGCCAGTTCCAGAATCCGTTTGGAGCGTTCAATCAGCTCAGGGTTTTTCTCCCGGTTGCCGAATCCCATCCCCAGGTCACCGCACAGGGCCGACACTTTCAAGCCATTGCTTTTGATTCTGTCCAGCAGTTCCCGTCTGGCAGCGGTATTCAGGTTTTCCGGTGCCATTTCACCTTTGGTCGCGTAAATCTGGATACCCTGTGCCCCTACCTCATGCGCCTTGACAAGCGCCTCATTAAGCGGCAGCCGGAAGGAATCCAGCATGACGCCAATTGATAAATCTGCCATTTGGTCAACATCCTTTCCTATTAAAACAGTATATTTTTCTATTCATATCCTTCCACCCGTTCCGGGAACACCAGTATCACCCGGCACCCATGTCCCGGTTCGGAATCGAGGCTGATTTTTCCGCCCAGCCGGTCCATGATCTCCCGGCACAGGTACAGCCCCAGTCCGCTGGAATGCCGTTCACCGCGTCCATTGAAGCCGGTGTATCCGCGTTCAAATACCCGCGGCTGGTCTTCTTTGCGGATACCGATTCCGGTATCTGCGATCACCAGCTTCCCGTTTTCCGACTGGATGCTCACCCTGCCGCCCGGCGGCGTATACTTGACCGCATTGGAAATCACCTGTTCCAGTACAATCAGCAGCCATTTCTCATCGGTTACAACTTCCATCCCGGTCCCGTCAAAGCTGACCGACAGTTTCCCGCCGATAAACAGCCTTGCAAACCGTCTGAGCGTCTTACGAATCAGCGGATCAACTGCCGTTTTGCGGAAGATGTAATCCGTTTCATCCGATTGCAGCCGCATGTACGACAGCACCATCTCGGAATACCCTTCAATTCTGGTCAGTTCCCCAAGCAGCTGGGAACTGGGCGTTTCCTTGTCTGATTGCAGCAAAAGCCGCATTGCAGCAATCGGCGTCTTGATCTGGTGCACCCACAGGGTGTAAAAATCAACCATCGCCGACTGTTTTTCCTCATACTCCCGCCGGTCACGCTGACGTGCCTCGGCAAGCTGTGTAATCAGCGTCTGGTAGTTTTTCTCGCTCAGGTCGTGCGGCTCCGGCAGCGGCAGCACCTTTTCATCCAGCAGCTTCTGGAGCAGTTCCAGTTCCATCTGTCTTTTCCGCCAGCGGACAAACCCTGTCATAAAAAAGTACCCGCCGACAGCCGTCCCAAGCATGCTTGCATAAATCAGCGGTTCCAGACTGATTCGGTACAGGACAAATACCAGTGCCTGTACCCCTGTCCAGAGCAGCCATAAGATTAAATCCCGCCTTTTTTCCCACAGATACCGCCCAAGCTGCCGCGGCAGTCTGGAGCGATGTTCCCGGCGGTGCGCATCATCATGATTATTCAATCGAATAGCCCATCCCTTTCCGGGTCTGAATCATACCGCCGGCACCAATCGCCGTCAGTTTCTTGCGCAGCCGCGCAACATTGACCGCAAGGGTATTTTCATCCACAAAGGCGTCTGATTCCCACAGCCGGGTCATCAGGTCATCCCGGCTGACAACGCCTGGACGGTTTTCCATCAGCATCTGCAATATTTTCAGTTCATTTCTCGTCAGTTCGGTCTGTTTTCCCTGACAGTAAGCCTTTCCCTCGGTGAGGTTGAGCATCAGCTCTCCGGCACTCAGCACACGGCTGGAACCGGCAAAATCATAGCTCCGCCTCAGCATCGCCTGCACCTTTGCCGTCAGTACTCCCAGATCAAACGGCTTTGCAATAAAATCATCACCGCCCATGTTGATCGCCGTCACAATATTCATATTATCGGCCGCGGAAGATATGAAAATTACCGGCACTTTTGAAAACCGCCGGATCTCTCCGCACCAGTAAAATCCGCTGTAAAACGGCAGCGTAATATCCATCAGCACCAGCTGCGGGTCATATTCATGAAACTGCGCCAGCACCCGCTCAAAGTCGGTCACCAGTTTGACATCCAGTCCCCAGCGTGACAGCTGGCTTGCGATGACATCGGCAATCACCCGGTCATCTTCCACAACCAGTATCCGATAATCCAACAACATTCCCCCATTTCCTCTGTCATGGTATCACAATATTCACGCAATTGCAAGTGCATTTTGTGTAAATTTCTCACTCTGCCTGGTTTGGCTTTTCCGCTTCCCGCATATTCGGCCATACCCATTCCACCAATCCATCCGGGTATACTTCATCCAGGAAGCTCCCGATTGCTGTCGGCTGAGCGATCCCGTCCTGGCGCTGGGTATACCGCCCGATTGCCAGTCCGGAAAGCAGCGCATTAATCACCATCAGCCCGGTCAATACCCAGGTCAGAATGGTTCCTGTCAGCATCGGTATCCGTTCAATCAGTTTCGACAGCCGCGGGTAGAGAATCTGAACCCATACGACCGCCAGCACACCCCAGAAAAACATAAACAGTACGTTGGTTCTTCCGCCGATGTTCAGCGGCATATGGCTGTAATCCCAGAATACCTTCCCGAAGACAATTTCCGTAAAGACGCTGCAGGCATATTCATATGCGCCGCCCAGCAGAAACCCGCCCAGAAAGACATATCTGTCTCCTTTTTTGGCCAGCGGGCTGAGCACAACCGTCAGTACAACCGCCCCAAGCCCCCATACAATCGAAAACGGACCATACAGTACACTTGACCGGCTCATCCAGATTCCAGCCGTAAACCGCACAAAAAATGTCTCGATGATATCGCCCAGCAGCGAACAGATCAGGAATACCCAGAACATCTTCGTCAGTGTCAGCCCGTACGCAAATACCATCCCTTTTGCCACTGTCCCGTCTATATCCAGTACCGGCGGATAGGCGTCCTGCAAACGGATATGGATTCGGGCATTGAGTTTCTGACCAAAGCTGTTGGCACTGCGGCGCAGCTGCTTAGTCAGTTCATCAGTCAGCAATTCCCCCTTGCGGTCTTTCCGCAGGGACCAGACGACGGTGAACACATCCAGTACAAATATCACACACAACACGATAACCACTATCAGCATCACAATATCCGGCAGCATGTGGTACAGGATAAAGACAAGCGGCTGCAAAAATTCCAGTACAACCATTGCGCCCAGTCCCCAGACCAGCGAATAAACTGCACCCGGCAATGAACCCAGCATCTCACGTTTTTCCGCATCCCACATCCTGCGCCCGGTCGTCCTCTCGGCAATCCGGGTCGAAACAATCTCCACCACGTTGGCAAACACCATACAGGCAATAAACTGAACCAGGTAGTTTCCGCGCAGCGAACGCAAAAATACCAGTATCAGCACCATCGTAATGCCGTACGACGGACAGATCGGGCCGGAAAGCATTCCCGGGTCAATAAAACGCCTGCGCCTGACCGACATGACAGCAACTTCCAGACACCAGCCCAGAAAGCTATACAAAAAGAAGTAGCTGAGCAGTTCGGTAAAAGTATAATGCATAAAAGTCCTTTCCGGACAGCAGCAAATGTCTTGCCACGTCCTCTGGTTCACCAGTTTGATTCCAGTGTATCACATCACCCATAAAAAGGCAACCACCGCCCGAAAATTTTGTCGACAATGCGCTTAAGGCGGATACCTTTCCGGTATCCGCCTATCAGTGCTCCGATATTCAGCCGGCTATCCGACATACTGCAGGCATATTGCCTGCATCCCGCAGGAACTGAACAGCATCCAGATTGCTCCTGCAAGCATCATCAGGATAAGCGCCGATACACGTTTCATCCTGCATCCTCCTTACATCCCCGGATGCCACTCGGCCAGCTCCTTCCGGCGTGCCAGTGCGGGCAATACGATAATGAGCGCCGCGGCAGCAGCTGCAATTCCAACCAGCCATTTGAGAATCTTCATATTTTTATTCCGTCCTTTCTTCTGTTATCGTCCAATCGGTTTGACGGCCGGGTGCCGGCTGTAATCACCGACAATCTTATAATAAGTCCGTGCCGTCAGCAGATAAACAACCACATATACCACCGCAAAAATCATAAAGGTGATGATGACGCACAGGGCAAACAGCCCGGTATTTTTCAGTGCGAATAATTGCATCATCCGCGAAACCATCGGGAACGCCACCAGAACATGCACACCGGATACCAGCAGCGGCAGGAAAAAGACCATCAGCACCTGTGTTCCGATACTCTTTTTGACGGTACGGGTATCCATACCGACCTTTTGCATGATCACAAAGCGTTCCCGGTCGTCATATCCTTCCGATACCTGTTTATAGTAGATAATCAGCACCGCCGCCAT
>DVLN01000214.1 GCA_018715465.1 Candidatus Faecivivens stercorigallinarum
TATCGCACTTTTTCTGCGTCCCTTCCTGCGCCAGTACGATCGGACCTATACCATTACTTATGAGAACGCAATCACATTGGATGGGCAGGTGCTGGAACCCTATACCTTCCAGCTCAGGACACTTCCGCATATGCGACCGGGTGAGGTATATCCAGAGCATGATTCAATTGTTCTGCAAGCGGCGCGAGAAGGAATTGTACTGCTGAAAAATGATCATCATGTACTCCCACTCCCAAAAAATTCAGTCGTCAATGCCTTTGGCAGTGGTGCGGCAATTTTCCGTCTCGGATGTGTTGGCGCTGGCAAAATCAACTCCCGGTATGGCATCCGGTTTGAGGAAGGAATTAAGGAGTATTCCAGTCTGAAACTCAATCAGCCGTTGTTTGAATTCTACACCCGCGAGCAGGATATTCTTCCCGATGATCAGATGTTGCAGCAGGCACGCGAAATGAGCGATACTGCTGTGGTAGTTTTGACCCGCGGGACAGGTGAATCCATCGACAACCGGCCGGAAAAGGGTGGATATTATCTGACTGACCGGGAGCGGGAACTGATCAAAGGGGTACGAGATACCTTCAAACGGGTTGCTGTCGTGTTGAATACTGGCTATCCGATTGAAATGAAATGGGTTGACGAGTATCAGATTGACGCGGTGATCTGGATTGGTCTGCCAGGAATGGCAGGCGGGCGTGCTCTGGCGGAAATACTGGAAGGAAGCGTCAATCCGTCCGGTCGTTTGCCGGATACATGGAGCTATGATTATTACGATATTCCGTCCGCACAGAACTTTTATCTTCCACCGGCTGAAAAGGCAGGCAACAGGGGCGAACATGAATACAGTGTGATCGGATATGAAGAAGGTCTTTATGTCGGGTACCGGTATTTTTCAACCTTCAACCGCCCGGTCGCGTACCCATTCGGACATGGCCTCTCTTATACGACCTTTGCACGGAAATTGACCCGTTTTTCGGCCACCGGAGCAGCTGTTCAGATGGATGTAACCGTCACCAATACTGGTGACCGGCCTGGTAAGGAAGTGGTGCTTGTCTTTGTGGAAATCCCGGACGGCCGACTGGAGCAGCCCACCAGACGACTGGTTGCTTTTGCCAAGACAGATGAACTGGCGCCCGGTGCTTCTCAGATCCTGCCTGTTTGTATCCGGCCGGAACGGTTCAACTCCTATGATGAAGCAACTGCCCGCTGGATGATCGAGCCGGGCTGTATCCGCCTCTATCTCGGCGGATCGGTACAGCAGGCGGTGGAAGTTGCAGACTTTACAGTGGAAAAGGAGATTGTGACCGCTCAGGTCGAAAACCGTCTCCAGCCGCCGGTCGCATTGACGGAACTGTCCAAAAATAATCCTGACAGCTATCCCAGCGGAAAACTGACCGGACTGTATCAGGGGGACAGCCTGCCATATGCCCGTCCCCGCCAGTATACACCGGAACCACATCCGGTGACCGGCACAAAACCCGACCATTTGATTACCTATCCGATGGTCAAGAAGGATCCTTCGCTGCTGGAAAGCTTTGTTTTACAGATGTCCGACGAGCAGCTCTGCCGTTTTCTGGTCGGTGCCCGTACCGGCTGGGGACCGGAAGACAACGGATTTGCCGGGACGATCTATACCACTGGTGTTTTGCAGGCGTTTGAACTGCCGGAATATTATTTTTCTGATGGCAACAACGGACTGAATATGTTTGACGCGAATATCGGTTTCCCGACTTCCAACCTGGTTGCGGCTACTTTTAACGAACAGATTTCCTTTGAAGAGGGAAAAGCGATTGGTGAAGAAGCTAAGGGTATGAAGCTGCAGAATATTCTTGCACCAGCGATGAACATTCATCGCAATCCTCTTTGCGGGCGGCACTCCGAGTATTTCAGCGAAGATCCCCTTCTGTCGGGACGGATGGCCGGGCAGGAATCCAGGGGGTTGGAATCGGTTGGAGTCGCCAGCTGTATGAAGCATTTCTTTGCCAATAATGCTGAAACGCTCCGCAATACCTGTCACGCCATTATGACGGAACGGACTGCCAGAGAGATTTACCTGAAAACCTTTGAATATGCGCTGGAAGTGCATGTCCCGGATTCGTTTATGACCGGTTATAATCCGGCAAACGGCTGCTGGTGTTCGGATGACCCTGAGCTTTTGCAGGGAATTCTGCGGGATGAATGGGGCTACGAGGGGTATATCATGACTGACTGGGGTGCTTCTTTCTCCTGTAGTCCGGTAACGATTGAGGCGGCCAGCGGCGGCTGGATTGCTCCCGGCGAGATGGACGATACCGAAGTCAGACCAATGGTTCAGGCAATTGAAAATGGCACACTGGACCGTGAACGGGTGCGTAAAAATGTCTGGCGGATGATGCGCTCGCTGATTCGTTATCCTGAAATGAAATAAGGCAGAAATCTGCCGGTAGCTGTATTTTATGGTATAAAAAAGGTCTCTGGAGTTGATCATTCCCAGAGACCTTTTCAGTTTCAGTATAAAATTGTTCTATCTCTCCTCGGAAAAATCTTCCTGCCATTCCTTGGGATACTCAGCCGTTTTTTGACTATGGAGCAGCTGAAGGAAAAATGCCGGGAGAGTCAACGGAGGCCTGCCCCTTTCTCAGAGGTCGAGCGCATGCCCGCAGCGGAGGTTTTGTCCCTTCCACAGCTTTTTCATCGTCCAGTCAGCGTCCGGCGCACTCCAAAACGGGTCGTTCTCATCCAGCCCCAGTGGCAGAAAAACAGTGCTGCACAGATACAGGCTTCCGGTCGAAATGTACCGTTCTCCCATCTCCGGCTGATGCCCGCAGACCCCAATCTGCAGCCATCCGTCCGGGTCAAACATATCTTCAAAGGAGAGAATATTCTGGATGACAGCTGTCAGCGCACAGCGAACCTGTGCGGGAGTCATTCCCTCTTCCAGATTGTGGTGATAAGCCTCCGCCGCCAGCGCATGAAATGCACCGAAACGATAGGTCAGTGACCGGCCGAACAGCGGGTAGGTCCCTTCGGGGGAGATCAGCTGTTCCAGATGGGCGGCATAATGGGCAGCCCGCAGCCGTGCTGCCTGTGCAAACTCTTTCCAGTCTTCAAATTCATCCCGCATCTCATCCAGGACATCCAGCAGCATCGGCTGAATGACAAAGCTGTTGTAATAGTCGAGATGGAAGGTGTCGCCGTCCCCGTACCATCCGTCCCCTTTGTACCATTCAGCATGCTTGAGCAGCGCATAATCAATCCGCATCGGGTCCCAGTCGGGCGCGCCGGCGTGATGCAAAAGACATTCAATCATTGCTGAAAACAGCAGCCAGTTGCATTTATATGGGCGGCGGGAACGGGTCTGCCGCATCGCGTCCAGCAGTCGTTGTTTGGTGACATCGTCCAGCGGGTCCCACAGTTCTTTTGGAGCACGCAGGATTCCCTGCGCAAGAAAAGCAGCGTCGACAATCGGCTGGTCGCCATCGGAAAAGTTCATTTTGTCTGCAGCATCCGGGTCGACTGCGACCTGGATGCACCGGCGGACCAGTGCGGCATATTTTTGACGAAGTGCCTCTTCCTCATCTGAAACCGGTTTTCCCGCCAGCCATGGTGCGATTCCGGTGACGACCCGTCCAAAGGCTTCCAGATAGGTATAGTTTTCACGGTCGGTGACCTCTTTTTGACATTCGACCGGCATCTCCCGGCGGAGATTGTCCTGAGACAGTGCGTCCAGTACAGGGGTGACAATTTTGAGCATATTGTCCAGCCAATATTTTCTAACCGGATTCATATGGATACATCCTCTTTTCGTGCTTGATTGACCTGTGCTGCCTTTCCGCTTTTCAGGCTGGGCGGCACTGCTCCCTGGCCGCGCTGCTGTCTGAACTGGTTGGGGGAGAGACCGGAAAAAGCGCGGAAGGCACGGATAAAATTGTTGACATCCCCAAACCCGCACCGGTAGGCAATCTGAGATACCTGCAACTGAGTTGTTTCCAGCAGTTCCTGCGCGTAGGAAAGCCGGTTCAGCAGGATATACTGTTTGGGGCTGTATCCGACCTGCTGCCTGAAAACATGGGTCAGATAGGAATGGTTGATATAAAATTTTCGCGCGATCTGAGCGATCTTGAGATCTTCGGCAAAATGCTGTTCGATATATTGCCGGATATCTCGGATACGGCTGCCGGTATTGTTTTCCAGCGCGGTGAAATTCTGCGGACAGGCCCGGTAGACCAGAATCAGCAGCTGTTCCAGCAGGTTTTTGACCATCTGCCGGGCATAAGGTGCGCTGGATTCCCACTCTTGTGCCAGTCTTGCAAAGATTCGCTCCGGCTCATCTCCGAACGCCCGCAGGGATACGCAATGGGTAAATCCTGCCGGGCGGTTGCGGAAGATACCGGGAAGGACCGAGGCAGGAAACAGCCGTTCCATTTCGGTTGCCTGCACCATCGCAAAATACCGGCGATAGGGCATTTTGCGGATATGGATTTCGTGTTGCTCGTAGCTGCTGATAAAGACGATCGAACCTGCGGCAGCGGGGTACCGCCGTCCGTCGATTACAAATTCCGCCTCTCCTTCGCAGACCAGCACCATCTCACAGGAAAGGTGATAATGGCTGTGAGGGGACTGTTCGGTGTCGCTGTACCGCAGCTGAGAGATCAGGGTTGGTTCCATCCCGTTACGCCATCGTTTCCAGCATTTTGAGGGTCACCTGGTATTTGCAGTCCTTCCCCTCTGCAAACGCTTCATATTCATCCGCCATATAGCGTCCCATCCGCGCGATCTCCTGATTCATGCTGCCGGCGATATGGGGGGTCAGGATGACGTTTTCCATTCTCAGCAGCGGGCTGTCCGCTTCGGGCGGTTCCGGCCAGGTGACATCCAGCAGTGCCGTCCGGTCGGGACAATCCCGCAGGGCGCGGATGAGGTCTTCTTCCACCACCTGTGCACCGCGGCCGGTGTTGATAAAGATGCCGTTGGGTTTCATTTTGGAGAATTGCCGGTAGCTGAGCATTCTTTGGGTTGCAGGAAGGTTGGCGATATGATTAGAGATGATCTGGCATTCCGAGAAGATCTCGTCCAGTTCGGCACGCTTGGCCCCCAGCTTTTCGAGCTTTTCATCGCTGGCAAACGGGTCATAGACCAACACTTCAAAATCGTACTGCCGCAGTCTCTCTGCGACCATTGAACCGATCATTCCCGCGCCCAGCAGTCCGACTTTAACCTGATAGTTGCAGGGCAGCGATTCACTCAGCCGCAAAAACGCTTCCCGTCCGCCGGTTTGCTGCCGCCGCATCCCCAAAAAGTATCCTTTGCCGGAAAGCACGATTTCTGCTACCGTAAATTCGGCGACCGGTACGGCATTTGCAGCCCAGGCGCTGAAAACCTTGACGCCGCAGTTTAAATAGGGACGTGCAAATTCCTGAACTGAGCCTGCCGCATAAAAAACCGCCTTTAATGCCGGAAGATATTCCCGGATCGTCGCTTCATCCAAAGCGGGCATTCCCCAGGTCGAGAAAAGATATTCCGTTTTTGCCAGCCGTTCCCGGTACTGCTCCAGCTCGGAAGAGAGAATCACCTGATCGGGCAGGTCGAGCGTTTCCCGCAAACGGGTGATTGTCTGCGGGTCAAATGCGGTAAAGATTCTGTTGTCGGGGGAACGGTTGATAAAAGCCGCTGGTGTTTTCATGTCAAATCGCTCCTTTAAATTGATCAGTCCAGCTGGTTCAGCCAGCTGTGCAGCGTCTTTGCGTCTTGCAGAAGGGCGTCTTCCCGGTCGTCCTGTACAAATTCGAGAATCAGGTCATGTCCGCTTCCGTCTTCCGGGAGATGGGAGAGATATTCCAGCCATCGCTCCGTTCCGTCAGAAAGCGGATGACGGATGTTGGCACCGGTCCAGGTGAAGACATGAATGTTGGACAGAAAGGGGAGTAGGGCGTCGATCTCTGCCAGTTGTTCAGACTGGGTGATATCGGGGTTTGGCTGCCAGTAGCAGGACAGGTTGGGATGACCGGCGGCGTTCAGCAGGGCAAGCGCTCCGTCGATGGTTTGGGTAGCGGTGCCGCGGTGGTACTCAAATGAAACCCGGATGTTTTCTTTTGACGCAAGCTCTGCCGCCTGTGCAAACCGCTTTGCCAGTGCCGTAAATTCTTCGGGTGTACTCTCTTCATAGGTGCTGTGTCCGGCCCATACCCGGATGACCGGTGCTCCCAGTGCCTTTGCGGTTGCAAGTACTGCTTGGAAATCTTCTGTTTCGTCCCCGTGGTAATAGGAGCCGTAGGACAAAACCTCCAGTCCGGCTGCATGGGTCTTTTTGGCTGTTTTGGCAGCCAGCTGGATTTCTCCGGGCGGGAGATGGACGTCTCCGCCCCATTCGATGCCGGTTAGCCGGGCCTTACGGGCAATCAAAATAATCTGGTCGATGGATTTCTGCCGGAAGGTGACCGAAGTCAGCCCGGTTCGGAAGTTGTGCATGTCGTTCATCCTTCCACAAAGTATTTTAAGATATTCTATCTTTCAGGATACTGTATTTGATAACGGATTTGTCTGCATTTCTTGTTGAAAGATATGTAAAATTTGTGGGCTGGGGGAAAAGTCGTCTGAAAAAAAGCAAATTTTACATATGGAATCCAAAGCAAAGCCTACACATCAATCTGGTTTTATTTTATCATAAAATCAGTGAAAAACAAACAGATTCTATAAAATCCGTCAACAGAAAGCCAGCTCAGGGAGGAATACAGTATGTTTCATTACAAGACATTGGAAGAACTCAACCAGGAAATTGCCGGGCAAAATTTGTCGATTCCGTTTGGAAATGAAGCAGTTTTGCGGGAGGCAGTCACGGTCGGCGGCAGGACCATTCCCAACCGGATTGCAATTCAGCCGATGGAGGGGTGTGACGGTACCGCTGACGGCAAGCCGGATGAGCTGACATTGCGCAGGTATGATAAATTCGCCGCGAGCGGAGCCGGGCTGATTTGGGAAGAGGCGACGGCGGTTTGGGAAGAAGGCCGTGCCAACCCCCGCCAGCTGTGGATCAAAGAAGAAAACCTCGATGCCTTCCGGGCGATGAACGACCGAATCCGGGAGATCTCGATGCAAAAGCATGGCTTTGCCCCCGTCATCATCATGCAGGCAACCCATTCGGGACGGTACAGCAAACCGCAGGGAGTTCCGGCGCCGCTGATCGCCTATAACAACCCGCTGTTTGAAAAGGACGCGCCCATTGCCAGTGACCGTATCGTTACCGACGATTATCTCCACCGACTGACCGAACGGATGGGGGAAGCTGCCCGGCTGGCCGAAAAGGCCGGCTTTGATGGGGTGGACATCAAATCCTGCCATCGGTATCTGGGTAGTGAGCTGCTCTCCGCCTATCAGCGCCCCGGCGATTTTGGCGGCAGTTTTGAAAACCGTACCCGTTTTCTGCGGGAAAGCATCATGGCGGCAAAGGCGTCGGTTGGCAGTGGCTTTCTGGTCACCTCCCGTCTGAATATTTACGACGGTTTCCCTTGGCCGTATGGCTTTGGTGTCAGCCCGGACGGCGGTCTGACGCCCGACCTGTCGGAACCGGTCAAACTGGTCGGGATTCTTCATAAGCAGCTGGGAATTGACCTTTTGGATATCACGATCGGCAATCCGTATGTCAATCCTCATGTCAATCGTCCGGCTGACTGGCAGCCCTACCCACTGCCGGAGGACCCGCTGACAGGTGTTGCGCGGATGCTCGACTGCATCAGGACCGTCCAGACGGCTTATCCCGATCTGACGGTTATCGGCTCCGGGGTCAGCTATCTGCGGCAGTTTGCCGGAAAAATGGCGGCCGGTGCAATCGAAAATGGATACTATAAAATAGCTGGTTTTGGACGGATGGCGTTTGCCTACCCGACCTTTGCGGAAGATATTCTGTCGGGAAAGGAAATGGACGCAGGACAGTGCTGCATCTCCTGCGGAAAATGTTCCCAGCTGATGCGGTTGGGGTCCAAGGCTGGTTGTGTCGTCCGCGACCGGGTGTATACCGATCTCTACCGCGAGGCGGTTAAAAATGCAAAACCGTAAAGTTTGAAAGGAGCGTGTCTGTCTATGAAAAAGGTTGCCATTGTCACTGGTGCCCGCCGTGGAATCGGGCTGGCGATTGCAAAAAAGCTGCTGGAAAATGGATATCTGACCGTCCTGTGCGCGGTGACCCCTGAAACGGAAGTGACCGGGCTGATGGAAGAGCTGAACCGGATAGGGGAAGCCTGTTATTATTCCTGTGATATCTCAAATGCTGCCGATCGGGAACGGCTGCTGGATACAGTGCTGGAAAAGTTTGGCAGGATAGATTTGCTTGTCAACAATGCCGGCGTCGCCTGCAAGGTCCGGCTCAATATCTTGGAAACAACCCCGGAAAGTTTTGAACGGCTGATGAAGATTAACTGTGAAGGTACCTTCTTTATGTGCCAGGGAGCGGCTAACCGGATGATTGCCTGTCAGAAAAAATCCCTGCCGGATTATACCCCACGCATCGTCAATATCTCCTCTATCTCCGCCTATACTTCCTCGACTTCACGCGGGGAGTACTGTATCTCCAAAGCGGGTATTTCAATGGTCACCCAGCTGTTTGCCGACGAGCTGGCAGATTACGGGATTCCGGTGTTCGAGGTTCGTCCCGGTATCATTGCGACCGATATGACCGCCGTTGTCCATGAAAAGTATGAAAAGATGATTGCCGAGGGCATCACGCCGATCCGGCGTTTCGGACAGCCGGAGGATGTCGCCAACTGTGTTCTGGCGGCAAGCTCGGGTCTGCTGGACTTCGGAACCGGTACTGTTCTGAATGCGGATGGCGGGTTCCACATCCGCCGTCTGTAACCACCTGGCAAGGAGGGTGACGGATGAAATTTGTGGAGCATGACGGCCAGAAAATTGCAATTCTGTCGCTGGATACGCTGGTCATCGGTTCAGGATGCGCGGGCTTTAACGCGGCAGACACCCTGTATGATCTCGGGCGCCGTCAGATTGGGATACTTACCGAAGGGGTACGGATGGGTACTTCCCGTAATACCGGCAGTGACAAACAGACCTACTATAAACTTTCTCTCTGCTCGGATGCGCAGGACAGTGTCTGGCTGCTGGCAAAGAATCTGTTTGACGGCGGCAGTGTGAATGGAGATACCGCATTGGCGGAAGCAGCCGGTTCACTGCGTTCCTTTATGAAGTTGGTCAACCTTGGCGTCCCCTTTCCAACCAACCGGTACGGGGAGTATGTCGGGTACAAGACGGATCACGATCCTTTCCGGCGGGCAACCTCCTGCGGCCCGCTGACTTCAAAGATCATGACTGAAAAGCTGGAAGCGTCGGTTATGCGGAAACAAATCCCGATCTATGATCGGATGCAGGCTGTCCGGCTGATCACCGAAGATCATCATATCAAAGGCGTGCTTGCGATCGACCTAAACCGCCTGTCGGATACCGATTGGGGAGTAACACTCTTTCTTTGCAACCAGGTTATCCTCGCGACAGGAGGCCCCGCGATTGTCTATGAGGCCTCTGTCTACCCGGAAAGCCAGACAGGCATGACCGGTATGGCGTTGGAAGCGGGTGCAGACGGCTGCAATTTGCAGGAATGGCAGTACGGACTGGCGTCGATAGGATTTCGGTGGAACGTTTCCGGCAGTTACCAGCAGGCGCTTCCTCGCTATATTGCGGTGGACAGGGATGGACATGAGCGGGAGTTTCTGCCGGAATATTTTCAGACACCGGAACAGGCGCTGGATATGGTTTTCCTCAAGGGGTATCAGTGGCCTTTTGATACCAGTAAGATCGAGGGTTCTTCCATCATCGACCTGATTGTACATCACGAAGTGGTGGACAAGGGGAACCGGGTCTTTCTGGATTTTCGCACCGACCCTGCAGGGCTGGAAAATGGGTTTGACCGGCTGTCGGAGGAAACACGATATTATTTGCAGCGCTGCGGGGCACTGGTCAAAACACCAATCGTCCGGCTGGCACAAATCAACCGCAAAGCAATTGATCTGTATGCTGCCCACGGCATTGATCTGTACCGTCAGCCGCTGGAGGTTTCTGTCTGTGCCCAGCACAACAATGGCGGCCTTGCGGTCGACCTCGACTGGCAGACGACGGTCAAGGGGCTTTATGCAGCTGGTGAGGTCGCCGGTACCTTCGGAATTGCCCGTCCGGGCGGAAGTGCCCTCAATTCTACTCAGGTCGGTTCCCAGCGGGCGGCGGAGCATATCGCCGATACAACGGTTGAGTCCCGGCCTGCCGAAGAATGGAACGATACAGTCAGACGCAAAACACTTGAACTGCTTGACCAGATTCGGCAGCTGCTGGATGGTGGTGAGCAGACGGTTTTGTGCCAGCGTGAAGATTTTCAGCATCAGATGACCTGTCAGGCAGCGGAGATTCGTTCCATGGACGGAATGGAGCGGGCAGCCGGAAAGATTGGGGACGCTCTTGCCGGTTTTTATCGGGATACCTGTCTGTCTTCTCCGCTGGAACTGCCCTTCGCCTTTAAAAACCGGGATATGCTGTCCGTTCAGCAGGCGGTGCTGTCGGCCATGCGGACTGCCGGGGAAACCTGCGGCAGCAGAGGTTCTGCACTGGTGCTGTCGGAAAAGGGTAAGGATGTTCAGTTTGCCGGCTTGGACAGTGAAGAATTGTCTGCCTACCGGTACCTGCCGGCCGGTGCCGCCCATCGGGAAGACTGGATGCGAACGGTCAGGACAGGGGATGGGTATACTTCCAGCTTTGTACCAGTCCGGCCGCTGCCGAAAACCGACGACTGGTTTGAAACCGTCTGGAGTGAATACCTCGAACGCATCGCCTACCGTAAATAAATGAACGCAAAAAGAGCTTCAGGCAATCCCCGTTTGGGGTCTGAAGCTCTTTTGCATTTGTTATTCCATATTGGACAGTCTCTTTTTATAAATTCTTCTAAGGAAGAACAGGCTGACTGCAAGGCTCATCAATTCGGCAATCGGGAAGGAAAGCCATACCAGCTCAAGGTTGCCGGTCAGCGACATCAGCCATGCTACCGGGATCAGTACGACCAGCTGACGCATGACCGAGACAACCAGACTGTATACGCCATTGCCCAGTGCCTGGAAGACAGAACCGGAGCAGATACAGATACCGCAGATCAGGAAGTTCAGACCCATTGTCCGCAGAGCCGGAATGCCCATCGCCAGCATATGATCAGAAGCACTGAATATCTGCAGCAGCAATTGCGGCAGGAAAAGGAATGCCATTGTGACGATAACCAGAAAGATTTCAGCGGAAATCATGCTGTAGCGGACAGTCTGGCTGATACGGCTGCGCTTGCGTGCGCCGTAGTTGAAGGCGATAATCGGGATCATTGCGTTGGACAGACCGATGACCGGCATGATCGCGAAGCTCTGCAGCTTGTAGTAGACACCAAATACTGCGGTTGCAGTGGAAGTGAAGCCCATCAGAATCATGTTCATCGCCATATTCATGACCGAGCCAACCGACTGCATCGCGATAGACGGCAGACCGACACGATAGATCTCAGCGATAACCCGGCCATTGGGACGGTATTTGGGGCTGATGGTCAGCGTCTTGTTCAGCTTGATATTCATAATCAGACCGATGACACAGGCAAGGACCTGACCAATAACAGTCGCCAGTGCCGCACCAGCAACACCCATCTTCGGGCAGCCGAGCAGGCCGAAAATCATAATCGGGTCGAGGATGATGTTGGTGATCGCGCCGGTCATCTGGGTGACCATCGACAGATGTGCCTGACCGGTGGCCTGTAACAGCCGTTCAAAAATAATCTGGCCAAAGCAGCCAAACGAACCGATGCAGCAGACACGGACATAAGCAGCGCCGGCTTCGATAATCTCAGGGTCGCTCGTCTGGATTGCAAAGAAGGCGCGGCTGCCGAAAATACCGAAGAGGACGAAAAGGATCATCGTCATAAAGGAAAGAAAGATGCCGTTATTGGCTGCACGGTTGGCCTCTTCAATATTTCCCTCACCCAGGCTTCTGGACAGCAGCGAGTTGACGCCGACACCCATGCCGCTGACGGCGGCAATCATAAAGTTCTGTACAGGGAAAGCCATTGAGACAGCTGTCAGGGCGGCCTCGTTGATCTGGGCAACGAATACCGAGTCAACAATGTTGTAAAGAGCCTGTACCAGCATGGACAGAACCATCGGAAGCCCCATCGAGATCAAAAGCTTTCCGACAGGCATGACGCCCATTTTGTTCTGCTGTGGCTCAGCAGTTGCAGTTTGTGCCATATAAACATTCCTTTCTTTGGTTACAGCTGCGCGGAATGCAGCCCTATTATTATTTGTATTCTACATTATATAGCATAATATATATTTCGTCAACATAAAATTGACAGTTTATAC
>DVLN01000215.1 GCA_018715465.1 Candidatus Faecivivens stercorigallinarum
CGATATAATAGAAACAAACGCAAGTTAGCTTCCGGAATAGCGATCAAGCCGAAAGGCAGACCGAGAAAAGACGGAACAGAACTACCACCATCCATTCAGCAAATAGGTAAGCTTGCGCAGTTACAATACGAACTTGCAAGTAAAGAAAGACAGATCAAGAGATTAGAAATGGAAAATGAGCTGATGCGGGATTTTCTCTCGCTCACCGAAAGGAAGTGAGAACAAGCGTAAAATATTTAGTGATCTATCGTCATAAAGAGAAATATTCAATAAGTGAAATGTGTAAATTTTTTGCTGTGTCCCGAAGCGGCTACTATGACTATATAAAAAGGATGGACATTCCGGCAAAAGATTTGCAATTAGCCAAGCTAATACAGGAATGTCAGGCAAAGTGTGGCAAGACGTATGGATACCGTAGAGTGCATATATGGCTGGAACGGAAAGAAATACACTACAATCCAAAGACAATATTGCGGGTAATGCAGAAATACAATCTTCTGTCCGTGGTCAGAAGAAAGAAATACCGCAATTATGGAGAACATCTGCATAGATACCCCAATCTGCTGAACAGAGATTTCAAAGCAGAAAGACCAAATCAAAAATGGGTTACGGACATTTCGTATATAAAGACGGCGCAAGGCGTATTGTATTTGTCAATCATTCGAGATTTATTTGACAACAGCATAGTATCCTACAAGACCGGAACAGAGCAGAATGTAGAACTTGTTTTAAGCACCATTCGCGCGGCTAAGAAAAAAGAGAAGGTCACTGCAGAGCTGCAACTCCACAGTGACCAAGGCTTTCAATACACATCGCATCAGTATTTTAAGCTAACTCAATCATACAGCATAACGCCATCTATGTCAAGACGGGGAAATCCGTATGACAATGCTTTAGCTGAAAATTTCTTTTCGATCCTTAAAACAGAGTGCATTTACCGTGCCAAACTCAACACCTATGAGGAGGCGCGCCTCCTCATAGGTGAATACATCCATTTCTACAACAATGAACGAATTCAGCTTAAAACAAAACTGACTCCACTTGAAAAGCGAAGTCAGTATGTTGCTTAAAACCTGATTTTACTACCATAGGGTGTTTTTGTACTGTCCGTACAAATTGGGGCAGTTCAACAAGCGTTTCTGCCATTCAGCCGGGTTTACCGTAGGGGATTTTGGTTATGGTTCGGTCAGATAGACGGTCGGGTTATAAGAGACATCCTTAATCTCACAATCCAGTTTTTTGTCTCCAACTGTGATTTTCAGTCTGGGAGGATTTGCCGCCGAGGAAATCAGGCAGAAGACAGAACCGTCGTCTCCTGTCCAAGCAAGGTCGATTTCCAGTGTCGTCCCGAAAAGCCCAGTCGACTGTCCGAAACTGGTATGGGTCTGATCGCCTGCACCCGGAATCACCAGCAGATAAAAATATTCGCTGCTGCCGTTGACGTTTCGTTCGTACCGCAGCGCGTAGGCTTTGTCCAGCGACTGCTGCTGCACCATTCCCGACAGGTCTGCCTGAACCTCCTGGTAGACGGTTTCTGAAACGATCTCTTTGTATTCGTCAAACGGTACCTCCTGCATTCCACAGGAGCCGGTTCCGGTCGGAAGGCTCATCGCGGCAAACAGGATGCCGATAGCGATGATTGGCAGAATAATCACTGCAACCAGTATTTTCCACAGCGCCTTGTCCTTACGGCGCACCGGTGGTGTCACTTCGCGGACATCCTCCGGCAGCGGGGCGGCACAGTGTGGGCAGACCTTCCAGTCCGGCTCAACTGGGAACGCACACTGCGGACAGCTCATCCGCAGTTTTGCACCGCATTTCGGGCAGACAGCATACTCTTTTGTGACCGGCGTCCTACAGCTGGGGCATTCAAGGTCAGAATAGCTGTTTCGTACCAGCAGGTAAACGATAAACCCAATCAATGTCGGCGCAAATATCGCGATAATCGTCCATAAAACCGCGTTCATCCGCCGTCTTTTGGCGTCTCGCCAGACGTATATGCCGATCGACACCGGAATGATCAGCAACAGAATCAGCGGAAAAAACAGAATCAGAACTGCTGAACTGCTACTCATGATGGAAATTCCCTCCTTTTTGTGCGTAAATCACCGCGATGACGCCGCCGCCGCTCATGGATACCAGCTGATAGACAAGACAGCAGACCGACAGCATCGGATAACGGTCACAGGTCAGCACGCCCAACAGCAGTGCCGTAATCTGCAGCAGAACGCCGCCCGCCGCCAGCAGGATGATCTGGCGTTTTTTGCTGCGCTTTTCCAGTTTGTCACGCAGCATGTTTTCATTCAGTACCGGCGGCGGGTACCGGTCAAAATCGTAGATCTGTTTCATTGCCGAGCACCTCCCTGAGCAGTTTACGCGCCTTATGTAGCCGGGATTTGACCGTTCCGGCTGGCATCCCCAGTACCGCCGACACCGACGTGATGTCCATGTCCCTGAAATAAAAGAGGATTACCGTCACCCGCAGTTTCTCCGGCAGCTGATCAATCGCCGCGTACAGTGCTGCGTAATCTTCCTTTTCCGGCGCGGCCAGTTTTTCCATCGCGGCGTCCTTTTCTTCGTTTGTATGAAACGGGAAAACCGGACTTCGGATCATCCGGCGCAGGGTACTGCGGTAGGTGTTGACACAGATCCTGGTCAGCCATGGTTCAAATTCTCTGGACGGGTCGTACCGGTCATAATACCGGATGACTTTCAGCCATGTTTCCTGGTACAGGTCGTCCGCGTCGGCTTCACTGGCGCAGAGGGTGCGGCACAGCCCGTACAGCCTGCCGCCATACTGCCGGATGTAACTGTCTATATTCATCCTCCGCGCCTCCTTTCACCTGTATATACAATCCGGGTGTCAGAAAGGTTCATTTCCATCAAAATTTTTTTGTGTCAGCAAATATGCCGCTGGCTGTCCGCCGGCGGCATTTTAGTGGATTCATTTTTTGGGAAGTTCTGCCTGTTCCTTGAAAAGATAGGCGAGATGTTCCTCTACATCCTTCTGGATGGTATGTATCGCGATGCTGATGATCAGCAGAATAATTCCAGCGATAAAGCAGGCAACCATTAAGATACAAGCAAATGGGAAATTGATAAAATCATGTTCCAGCATCTCATATCCGCCGGCCTGGCAGCTGAAAAAGGATACGATGAAGCTCAGGATACCAAGACAGATGGTCACGGCTTTTACCTTTTTTGTACGTTCCAATTTATACATCGTTTACCGCCTTTCCGGGAATTACCGGCGCAGGAGTTTGCTGAACAGCACCGAAATTCCCATCGTCGCCGCTCCGATTGCGCAGTATCCGATTCCGTATACCACAAACGCGCCTTCTCCCATCTCAAAGGACATCCAGCAGCCGAGTATAAACAGGATTCCGGTCATGAGTGGGCAGACCCACAGCTTTTTCGGTTCCCTCCCTGCAAATACACCGCAGATGATGCTAAACAGGGGGTCGATAACGAAAAACAGTACAAAACAGACTGCCATCCCTGTGTCGCCTTTTATGAATGTATAGGTTAACCATGGAAATACCAGCATCACGATTGCTGTTAAAATCAGCCAGGTAAGGAGATTGTTTTTGATTTTCATTTATATGACCATTCCTTTCCGCTACGCTTCAAGGCAC
>DVLN01000216.1 GCA_018715465.1 Candidatus Faecivivens stercorigallinarum
CGGAGAATTGTATAAACCGGACAGTGTCAGTATTGGCGGTGGTCGGGGAAATGGCCAGAATTTTGATATGGAAAAGATGTTTGCAGAGGATGGTCAGGAAACTGAGTCTGCTCCGTCTGAACAGCGTGAAAACTGGTCGGATACAAATAATGATGTTTTTCCCCAGCTGGAAGATTTGTCGTCTGAAGATATTTTAAATGCACTTGAGTCAGCGGGATTGGATGTTTCCATTCCTGATACAGTGGATCAGACTGATGTACAGCAGGTGATGGAGGCGATTCTGGAAAAATCTGATATGCGGGAAGTACTGGACGCATTGCGGCAAAACGGCAGTGAAGACAGCCAGACCCGAATGGGAAAAGGGGGCGGCGGTGGCATGAGCAGCGAGGACACTTTGCTGCAATATATTGACGACGACCCGGACAGCTATTCCAATATCTTTTCATCGGCTAAAACAGATATTACGGATGCGGATAAACAACGGCTGATCACATCGCTGAAAACCCTGTCGGGGATTGTAGATGGAACTGTAGATGCTGTGGAGGCGGCAGAGGTTGTTGATATTGAGTCGGTTATCCGGTATTTTGTAGTCCATAATTTTGTCTGCAATGGCGACAGTTATACAGGCTCAATTGTCCACAATTATTATCTGTACGAAGAAAATGGCGTGATGGAAATGATTCCGTGGGATTATAACCTTGCATTTGGTGGATTTTCCGGCGGAGGAATGGGCAGCAGCCTGACCAGTGAGGTTAATTCTCCGATTGATACGCCGGTCAGCAGCGGTGATATTTCGGAACGGCCAATGGTTGCATGGATATTTTCCAGTGAAGAATATGCCGACTTATATCATCAAATCTATGCCGAGTTTATCGAAAAATGGTTTGACAGCGGCTATTTTGAGCAGTTGTTTGATCAGACTGTTTCGATGATTTCTGCGTATGTAGAAAAAGACCCCACTGCTTTTTGCAGTTATAATGAATTTGAAGAGGGCGTCAGCACCCTTCGGCAGTTTTGCCTGCTGCGCGCTCAGAGCGTTTCCGGTCAGCTGGACGGTACAATTCCTTCTACCCAGGATGGCCAGAATGCCGATAGCAGCATGCTGATAGATGCTTCTTCGTTGGATGCAGAAGCGATGGGCGGCCAGTCAATGGGCGGAATGCCGGGTGGTGGAGGCGGTATGATGTCTGAGAATGGTCAGAAAATGCCGTTAAACTCGGAGAGCTTTGGACAAATGTCAGATGGCAGCACACCTTCCAGTGAAGAAAGTGCCGATGGAGCTTCGTCGACAGGCTTTGATGGGGAGGTTGCAGATCGGCCAGCTGATCCGTCTGATGGTGCAGAGGGCCCAAGTGATATGAAAGCACCAATCGGTTCAGAAGATACTGGCGGGGCTGTATCAACAGATTTGGATGAAAATTCGGTGCCTGGTCAGATGGAGTCAATTACTTTAGAGGAATCACCGTCGTCAGATGACAATGTTCAGCCGGAGCAGCAGTCGGAAGAAGCTTTCGATCAGTCATTTACTCCACCAGATAGTGGTGGGTTCCCGGAAAGGATGGATATGCCGACAGACGGAGGAATGCAGCCTGGAAATGGGATACCAGGCCAATCGGCCGGCAATACTGTCCAATGGATATGGATACTGCTCTGCGCTGGCGTTCTGTTGGCGGGTATAGCAGTCGTTAAAGTTTACCGGCACTGGTAAAATATGAGGCACAGTTGCTTTTTGGGCAGCTGTGCCTTTTTGGTGCTTGTCCGGCAAAATACACCCCTTTTTTGACAGCCGCATATAATGGCAGGACAGCGGACAGTCAACTGATCGTCCGCTGCCAATAGAAAGGTGGGATTTTTTTGTCAGAACAGATCAAGCTGGGCGGCTGTGTCAATATGCCGGATAAAGTCTCAGGACAGAGTCCTCTTGACAGTTTGCCGCTGGGGATGAGCTATCTGCCGATGAGCAAATGGGAAAGCCTGTATGACCCGGAAGTTGGGCTGGAAAGGGGCACTATTTTTGCCTGCCTGGATCTTCCGTTTATTGGTAAGGAGGCGGCCGCCGATGGAAAAGACTGAAATGCTATCAGATATGGTGGGAATGCCCCCGCTTCAGACAGCCAAAGAGGAAGGAAACCGGCCGCCGGAGGGATGTCCGCCCATCAGCTGTGAGGAAAAAAAAGCACTGCTACGTGAGATCAGAGTTTGCACTTTTGCGCTGATCGAAGCAAAGCTCTTCCTTGACAGTCACCCGGATGACCGCCAGGCGATTGCTTTTTACCGCAAGCACCGGGAAACACTCCGTCAGCTGGAGAACAAGTGGGAAAACTGTACCGGTGAGATGTTCAATAAAAATGCAAGCCGCTGGACCTGGGTAGATACGCCCTGGCCCTGGCAAAGTGAACTGTAAAGGGGGCGGGCAATATGTGGAGCTATGATAAAAGATTGATCCATCCGGTGAAAGTCAAAAAACCTGACCCAATGAGCGCGTCCATCATTATTACTCAGCTCGGTGGACCGCATGGTGAGCTGGGGGCAGCTACTCGCTATTTACAGCAGCGGTATTCAATGCCATATGGGGAATTGATCGGTATTCTGACGGATGTTGGTACAGAAGAGCTGGCGCATATCGAAATGATCTCAGCGATCATTTATCAGCTGACCCGTAATCTGTCGGAAGAGGAAATCAATAAAAAAGGCTTTGCGCCGTACTTTGTCGACCATACGACCGGCGTATATCCGCAGGCTGCTTCCGGGGTGCCTTTTTCTGCCGGAGGATTGTCGGTATCGGGCGATACTTTTGCCGACCTGCATGAGGATATGGCTGCTGAACAGAAAGCACGTCTTTCTTATGACAACATTCTGCGGCTGGTGGATGACCCGGATGTCAAGGATGCGATCCGTTTCCTGCGGGAACGGGAGATTGTCCACTTCCACCGCTTCGGCGAAGCGATTCGGATTGCACAGGATAAGGTCAATGCCCGCAATTTCTACGCATTTAACCCTTCTTTCGATACGGCAAAAGCAAATCTGATTGAAAAATGCTGATTCCCGGTATAATCAGATAGACAAACAAATGCCCCGCAGCTGGTATCTCCGGCTGCGGGGCGTAAGATTTATTGGAGTTTTACTTTCCGGCCTGTTCGTCCAGCCAGGAAAGGATTTCGGCAGCATGCGTATCCGGTTTGACCTTGGGAAAGACTTTTTCAATCACGCCATTTTCGTCGATCAGATAGGTGGAACGTACAACGCCCATGCTGACCTTTCCATACATTTTCTTCTCTTTCCAGACATCATACGCCTGGATTACTTGCAGTTCCGGGTCGGACAGCAGGATAAACGGCAATTCAAACTTGGTTGAAAAACGCAAGTGAGAAGCCTGTGAGTCTTTGCTCACACCGATGACAACAATGTTGCGTGCCTGATATTCCTGATAGGCAGATGCAAAAGCAACCGCTTCACGGGTGCATCCAGGAGTGTTGTCCCGGGGATAAAAATACAGAATAACCTTTTTCCCTGCAAAAGACGACAAACTGACCATATCGCCATTTTGGTCGGGAAGGGTGAAAAGGGGAGCTTTGGTATTGGCTTCAAGCATTGTTATATTTCCTCCTTGATAAACAGATAGGTTTGCTGTGTGGATTTTTCGGGCAGGTACCGATAGCCCAGCCGGTCAAAACTGCGTACCCCTTCCGGGGTCTGAATCTGATTTTCCGCAAGGTAACGCACCATTTCTCCGCGTGCCATCTTGCACAGGGTGCCTTTTTCAACCAGTTTTCCATTTGCTTGTTCGGCAAAAACGCAGGTGATCATGACTGCCTCTTTGGGCAGATAACGGGAGATACAACGGCTGTACTCCTTGGAGGCAAGGTTCAGGATACAGTTGCTTTCCGACATCAGCTGATCGGCAAGTTTTTTGCCCCAGTATCCGTACAAATCTTTTTTACCGTCTGCCTCCAACTTTGCCTGCATCTCCAGCCGGTAAGGGGTCACCCCGTCGAACGGACGCAAAATTCCATACAGCCCTGACAGGATGCGCAGATGCTTCTGGATATATTCCAATGCCCTGTCGGTAAAGACGCCTGGTGCCATATACTGATATTGAATACCGTCATAGGCGAGGATGGCTGGCGTCAATTGATGGTACAGATCCATCCGTTGCAGCCGTTCAATGTTTTGTTGCAGGATTTTATCGTTGCATTTCCACAGTGCTTGCAGCTGTTGGGGCGTCATTTGCTGAAGCTGTGCGGCCAGCTGCCGTGCCTGTTCGACAAAGACCGGCAGTCCCTGGCAATCAAAACTGTCGGTATCAGTCCGCATCTTTTTTGCTGGTGAAATTATGATCTGCATGATATTTTACCCTTTGCCGGCACTGCCTTTCCCTTGCTTTTGATATTCTGGACATTGGTACCGGTTTTTGCCTCGGGTCTTCTTTCCGTACTCAATTGCGACAGAGGGACAGCCGTTGAGACAGGCTGTGCAGTGGGTGCAGTTGTTTCCCCATACCGGCCGTCCATTCTTCATATGAATATTGTTGAGCGGACAAACCCGTACGCATTTTCCACAGCTGATACAGCTGTTGGTGGCGTGAAATGGAGCGGTCTTAATCTGGAAACGATAAAATCCCTGGTTGATGATACCGCTTTTGATTCGATCCAGCCAGTTGTGGGACAGTGCGGGGAAATCTTGCCGGTCACGGATTATGCTTGCAGCTTGTGTTAATGAATCTGTGGCCTTTGTGAGGATCTGCCGGCTTTTGTTCGGGTCGGGTGCAGGAAACATGATAATATAGTTGTCTGGCATAATGGTTGGCCAGACACCTCGGAAGTGCAGCCCCTTTTCTTTGCAAAGTGCTTCAATCTGCTGATCGGCATAGCCTGTCTCCCCACCGCAGGTCAGGATAAAATAGGCATCCTGGTTGTCCAGAAAACGTGTCTGGCGGATAAAGTCGGCAAAGATATGCGGCATCTGCCAGCTGTAGGTCGGCGAGACAAAAATCCAGGGTGTTTCGGAATAAAATTCACCTTTTTGGTTGTTTTTGATCCAAGCTCCCGCATCGGTGACCGGCTCATTCAGTTGGTCAGCCAGCATTTGAGCTGCGTAGCGGCTGTTCCCGGTCGCAGAAAAATAAATAATCATTGTATAACCCCCTTTGTTGGCTCAGGATTCAATATCATATGGCCAGTCTGTGATCCCACCAAATTCATATACCTGTGTATACCCTAGATCAGCCAGTGTGGAAGCAGCGGTTTTGCTTCGGTTTCCGCTCCGGCAATATACCAGAAGCACCGTGTCTTGATCCGGGATCAGCTGCTGTGCTGTCGACTGGTCGATCGTACCGACCGGGAAAAGGACTGCCCCTGGGATATGGCCAGTGTTGTATTCATTCTCTTCACGGACGTCCAGAATCAGACAGTCTGTCTGAGAATCCATCATATCTTTTGCCTCGCTGGCAGAGATCTGTTGGTATTGGGCTTGTTGGACAGAATCGCCGCATCCGGTAACGATACAGGTGAGCATAATCAGAAGGCTTGATAAAAACAGTTTGAAAGAAATTTTTTTCAACCAGTTCACCTCGGTTTTATGGCGTATAGGGTATTTTTTCTTTCCTTTTCAAAGAACGGAGATAATTTTTTGTCTCTGTATCAATCCGCAGGCTTTCCACTGCCTTCTGGATGGTTTTGTTATGAGTCCAGATATCCAGACACTCGTTTTCCAGATAAGGAATCGTTGCATGGTACTGTTTGGCAAGTGCAGTCGCAAAATACCAGGCGACCATCATCCGCACATAATAGTGGCCATTCTGAATGTTCGCTACCTGTCGGAGCTGTCCACAGTCAAACTGCTTGTCCAGATAAAACCGCATCAGTACCCCAATGCCGAAACGGATGGTATAAGGGTGGTCGGAAGAAAGCCATCGTTTAATTGCACGAGTTAGCTCTTCAGATGGATGTTTAAGGACAGTTGGCGCTAGCAGGTCACAGGTTGCCCAGTTATCGACAAAGGGCAGAAAATGATCCAGTGCGTCAAAAATCATTGGTTGTTTCATTCGGTTGATCAGCAGTCCGTGCAGATTATTTTCATCATAATACTGATGGGGTAGCTGCTGCAAAAAACGGTTTGCTTCGGGTGTTCGGGCAAAATCCGCGGCAAATTTGCGCAGTACCGGCATACGAATACCGATTACTGTATCCGGGTCGATATCGGGGATCAGTTTGCACTGAAACCGTTTATAGTCTTTGTCTCCGAGGTCAAAAAGCTGCTGTTTCCAGTCGGTCATATCAAAACTCCGTTACAGTGGTCAATCTCATGCTGGATAATTTGTGCGGTCCAGCCGGTGAATGTTTTCATGCGGACAGAAAAGTCTGCATCCCAAAAGCGAACCTTGATGGAACGGAACCGGTCGGTTTCCCGGACACCTTCCAGCGAAAGACAACCTTCTTCGGTATGGTACCGGCCAGTTGAACGGAGTATCTCCGGGTTAAACATCAAAAGCAGACGGCCGTCATCGTTGACAGCAATGATCCGTTTATAAACGCCGATCATATTGGCAGCCATCCCGACGCATTCCTGCTGATGTGCCCGCAGGGTATCCAGAAGATCCTGGCCTGTCTGAAGGTCTGCTGGGGTTGCATTAACAGATTTTCGAGCGAGGGAGAGTGGGTCTTTATTGATTGGCTGAATCATAGGATGGGTCCTTTCTGTAGCGATATATTTAAATATATTATAATCTGCGCATTTGATAAAGTCAACGGAAGTGGAAATCTTTGTATATATTTATTTAAGAAAATAAATTAACAAATCGCTATACCAATTGACAGATATACGACTGTGTGATATATTATAACCAGACATAATTTTTGTCGAATTTTGTCAAAATATAGGGAAAGAGGTATAGAACATATGAACAAAAGATGTAGAAACATATATTTTAATATATTAAGGCGTGTATTGGCTATAATTGTGTTGTTTGTAACGATTGCGGTTGTTTTGTACCCAGGCGGGAAAGTGTTCGCGGTTGCAAATTGGGATGGTATGCCGGGAACGTATCAGATTGATTTAACTGGAACCCCCATACCCGCCGGCCGGCCCTATAAATATGAGAAACCATTGACCGGTTTGCCTGGCAGCAATGCACTGTTTCGCGACAGCAAACCTGATGCAATAGCAAAAAATCTAGACAAGGCTTTTGATATGCCGGAATCGGCTGGGACCAACTTTGGGGAATTGGAACTGGTGGACAATTACCTGATTTATACCCCGGCATCTGACCTGCCTACAATGGAAGTAAAGGTTTTACTTCAGTTATGTACAGTAGGGAAATCAAAAACGAATGCCTATTGTTTTCTCTTTCAGGTAGAGCCCTCCCAGGCGGACGCTCAGAACGGTGGGCTTGCCAACCTGAGTTACAGTTTGGACGGAAAGGAACCTGTAGCAGTTGCGGACTATCAACCGGAGATACAGAACTATCAGGTTATATTCCCATCGGATACTCCTGTCGGAACAGTCGTTTCGCTTGCTGGAACAGCACTGGATTCCGAGGCAGCGGTCACCCTTTCACCGGAAAAAATAGAGTTATCGCAGCAGCCTCAAACACAGACACTGACAGTTACAACGCCATCTGGCAGCAAACGGGATTATGCCGTTGATTTCAGTATACAGCCGCCAGAAATTCCGCCGTCTGTCCGTATTGACGGTGTGGAATATCAGGACGGAGATACGCTCCTGCTGGATTATGGAGAGACAGTGCAGTTTGACATTGATACAGGATCCGGGTCGGTTGCCGCTGCATCGTTTGGGGTACGGGTTGAATCCGGGGATGAATCAGAGTGTCTCCGTCCGGTTTCAAACGAATATGGCAGCTATCAGCAGTTTTCCAGTGAAGTGATCGGGTGGGGGACTTCTCATGCTACAGTCAGGTTTTATAGGGCAGACGGAACCGAAATGCAGTCAATCTGTCTGACGATTCAAACCCGTGCAAATTATCAAGAGATCAAAAAGGTTCTGGAAAGCCTCCCGCAGCAACTGAATCTGTACACAGATGAAACGGTCAAAGCAGTGCAGCAGCTTCAGCAGGAGATTAACTATGATTTGGCATATACCGACCAGACGGCTGTTTCACTGCTTGCGACCCAGCTGGCTGCTGCAGCAGATGCTTTACAGCCCCTTCCGGCTGATTACAGCAGTATTGATCAGTTGAAAAGCTGGTTTGAAATGCTGCCCGATATCTATACTGCCGAAACGACAGACGCGGTAAAACAGCAGCTGGAAAGTCTAAACCTTGACTTGGATATCTTTTCACAAGCGCTGGTTGACAGTACCGCTGAGAAAATCCGGGAGGTAATTGACGGGCTGGCTGTACGCTCAGAGGAGTTTGCTGAGCTGGATGTTCTGCTCAGACAGATTCCGGTCGATCTGGGTGGATACAGTGAGTATTCTACTGACAGGTTAAAACAGGTGCTGCAGCAGGTCAGGGAACAGCTCCCCACTGCTGCGGATAAACAGATTGCTTCTTTCGTCGAATCGGTACAACAGGCAGTTGCGGGACTGCGTATGCCAGGGAATGCGGATACCTCCCGTCTGGAGACCTTTTTGCAGACGTTACCCGACAGTTTTTCGGAGTACACCGATCAGTCAGCACAAGTCGTCCGCCAGTGGATGGAACAGGCAAACACTCTTTTGGTGGATGATGGAGCGGTACAGCAACAAATTGACAGCTGTCTGGAACAACTTGAGGCGGCTGTCGACGGGCTGACGCTCCGGCCAGCTGATTATACTGAAATCCAGAAGCTGATTGACCGGTTGCCGGATGATCTGTCGGGCTATACATCCGGGTCGGTTGAAGCTGTCACCCAGCTGATCGCCGGAATTGATTGGAATTTAAATATAACCGATCAGGAGCAGCTCCAACAGCTGGCAAAGCGCATTGAGGAGGGAATTGAGAAGCTGGTCCCCAATTCGCAGCCAGAAACACAGCCTGATCAATCAGATGAAGATACCGAATCGGATGCTGATACACCGGAATATACCACTCCAATCGTGATACCGGAAGGTACAATTCCTGTTAAGGATATTCTAAATGAACGTCCAGACTGGATTTTTGCAGAGGATTTATATGTGGAGCAGGAACTGGAAAGCGGTTGGGAAAGAGAGAATGGGGAAACAGTATTCTATCAGGAAGGTAAAAAGGCGACCGGTTGGCAGGAGATCGACGGTGAACGGTATTATTTCACCGAAGAAGGGTATCTGTCATATGGTTGGCTGCAATTGCAGGATCAGTGGTACTATCTGGGACTGGACGGAAGCATGCGGACTGGATGGGTTCAATTGGGAAATGCCTGGTATTATCTGTATCAGAGTACAGGTGAGATGGCGGCCAGTCAATGGCTGACGCTGGAAGGTGAGACCTACTGCTTTTCCGACTGGGGCGGCATGGTGTCCAGCAGTTGGCGGCAGACTGGCGAGGACTGGTACTTCTTCAATGGCGGCGGATATATGGTGAAAAATCAGTGGGTTGAATGGAAGGGAAGCTGGTACTATCTGACGGAGGATGGAAAGATGGCAGTTGATACTGTGACACCGGACGGCTACCGGGTGGATAAAAACGGGGTATGGATCGACTGAAACCGGTAGTTTTATCTGTTCAAACCGTCTGAAATGTGGTATAATAATTTATACTGCGGGTTTTTCAGCCGCAGGCCCTGATTTACAGACGCCTTTGAAAGGAAAGAAAATATATGTCAATCCCTATGGATCATATCCGCAATTTCTGTATTATTGCTCATATCGACCACGGCAAATCCACCCTTGCCGACCGGATTCTGGAAAAAACCAGTTCTGTCGCAATGCGGGAGATGGAAGATCAGCTGTTGGATGATATGGATATCGAACGCGAACGGGGAATTACCATCAAAGCCCGCGCAGTAACGCTCAATTATACCGCTCAAAATGGGGAGGTCTATAAATTTAATTTGATTGACACCCCCGGCCATGTTGACTTCAACTATGAGGTATCCCGTTCCCTGGCCGCATGTGAAGGTGCGGTACTGGTCGTCGATGCCTCTCAGGGCATTGAAGCCCAGACACTGGCCAACACCTATCTGGCAGTTGACCATGATCTGGAGGTCGTGCCGGTCGTCAATAAGATTGACCTGCCTGCTGCCGACCCGGAACGTGTCTGTCATGAAATCGAGGATGTGATCGGCCTTCCCGCAATGGACGCTCCCCGCATCTCTGCCAAGGCTGGTATCGGGATTGAAGCGGTAATGGAGAAGATTGTCAGCGACATTCCGGCTCCGTCGGGTGATCCGTCTGCTCCGCTGCAGGCGCTGGTATTTGACTCTTATTATGACTCTTACCGCGGCGTTATCATCTATGTTCGTATCAAAGAGGGAACGCTGACCCAAAACAGCCGCATTCGGCTGATGGCGACCGGTGCGGAATTTGACGTTGTCGAAATCGGCCATATGGGGGCAAAGAAACTGGTTCCCTGTGATACACTGGAAGCGGGAGACGTTGGTTATATTACCGCGTCGATTAAGTCCATTGCTGATACCCGTGTCGGCGATACGGTGACGCTGGCAGACAATCCCGCAGCTGAGCCGCTGGCCGGTTATCGCAAGGTCAACCCGATGGTTTACTGTGGTATTTACCCGGCAGATGGTGCAAGATATCCCGATCTGCGGGAAGCACTGGAAAAATTGCAGCTTAATGATGCGTCCCTTTCCTTTGAACCCGAGACTTCGGTTGCACTGGGCTTTGGTTTCCGGTGCGGATTTTTGGGACTGCTGCATCTGGAAGTGATTCAGGAACGGCTGGAGCGGGAATTTAATCTGGATCTGGTTACGACTGCTCCGTCGGTTATCTACCGGCTGACCAAAACAGACGGCAGTGTCATCTATATTGACAATCCGACCAACTACCCCGATCAGTCGATGATCGCTAAGGCGGAGGAGCCTTACGTCACCGCCGATATTCTGACACCGGTCGAGTTTGTCGGCAACATTATGACCCTTTGCCAGCAGCGGCGGGGCATTTATCACGGGATGAGCTATCTGGAGGAAACCCGTGCTGAACTGCATTATGAGCTGCCGCTGGGTGAGATTATTTACGACTTTTTTGATGCCCTCAAGTCTCGGACCAAAGGGTATGCGTCCTTTGATTACGAGTTTAAGGAGTATAAGGAATCGAAACTGGTCAAACTGGATTTCCTGCTTAACGGCGAGATTGTCGACGCATTGTCCTTTATCGTTTTTGCCGATTCGGCATATCCGCGCGCCCGTAAGATTGCCGAAAACCTGAAGGAAAACATTCCGCGGCAGCTGTTTGAAATTCCAATTCAGGCAGCGATCGGCGGAAAGGTGATTGCCCGTGAAACGGTCAAGGCATTGCGCAAGGACGTACTTGCCAAGTGTTATGGCGGCGATATTACCCGAAAGAAAAAGCTGCTGGAAAAGCAGAAAGAGGGTAAAAAACGGATGCGCCAGCTGGGCAGCGTAGAGGTGCCGCAGGAAGCATTTATGGCGGTTCTCAAGCTGGATGAATAAATTTTGGGTACAAAAAACCACAGTACACTTTTATCGGTGTGCTGTGGTTTTTTCAGATATTACAGCCTTCGCAGGCCTTTGGGGTAATGATTTTTGACCCGTTTTCCGTCTGATTTGCCCCATCCCAGCGGATAGCGGCCGCCTGCCTCCTGCAATACAACACCGAGCCAGCCTTTGTCTGCCGGGATATCCAGCGTCTCTCCCCGCAGATAACCTTCCGCTTGTTCCATCGTAACCGGAACGGTCTGTAAAAAGTCTTCTGCCCGCAGAGCGACTGCCAGCGCGTGTGCCGGTTCAAAGCGGTTTTTTCGGAAGCTGCCCAGATGCAGTCCGCTTCTGACAACCTTCAGCCGGTCGCAGGGCAGGGTACAGGCGGGCAACCGGTAGAGCTCTTCTCCAAACAGGGTAAAATAACCTGCTTCCAGCCAGTCGGCAGCAGATGGGGTGAGTGTCTGTTCACAGAATTCCCGGTAAAGCTTTTTCTGTGCAGGTTCCATTCTGCCGCTGCCGAGCGGAAAGAATGGATAATCGGGCGGACAGCCGGAGCAGTCGGCCGATTTTTCCAGTGCGGCAACAAAG
The DNA here is from genome assembly GCA_018715465.1 of Candidatus Faecivivens stercorigallinarum. Classification (GTDB taxonomy): domain Bacteria; phylum Bacillota; class Clostridia; order Oscillospirales; family Ruminococcaceae; genus Faecivivens; species Faecivivens stercorigallinarum. The sequence goes on from DVLN01000216.1 coordinate 12,120, forward strand.
TGCCCTTCTCCATGGACGATATGCGGCCAGACCCGTATTGTTTTTTCCAGTCCTGGTACGGCTTTTACCTCATCCGGCAGGAACCGGGAGTTTCCGGCGGTAAAATAATCTTCCAGTCCTGTATCAACCAGCCGGAATTCCGGGTGTGCCGCGATAAAACGGCAGATTGCCGCCTCGTCTTCATCCGGCGCAAAAGTGCAGGTCGAATAGACCAGCCTGCCGCCCGGTGCCAGCATCTGTGCGGCAGCATCAAGAATCCTGGCCTGCCGCTCTGCACACATTTTGACATTGTCGCTGCTCCACTCGGTCAGGGCAATGTCATTTTTTCGGTACATTCCTTCCCCGGAACAGGGTGCGTCAACGAGGATACAGTCAAAGGTGTCAGGAAAACGTTCCGCCAGCCGGTCGGGTGTTTCATTGAGCACCAGCGCGTTGGAAATGCCCAGCCGTTCGATATTCTGGGAAAGGATTTTTGCTCTGGAAGAGACAATTTCATTTGCGACCAGCAAACCTTCTCCCATCATCTTTCCTGCAAGCTGGGTCGATTTGCCGCCGGGCGCTGCACACAGATCCAGCACCAGCGGATGTGCCTTGTCCGGCAGGGTGACCGCCTGTGCAGCCGACATTGCGCTTGGCTCCTGGATATAATATATCCCAGCTTCATGCAGTGGACTTTTTCCGGGGCGGTCCTGCTCATCGTAATAGAACCCTTCCACCGTCCAGGGAACCGGTGCCAGCGATTGATCGGAGAAAAGGGTCCGATGCCGGGAGAGAAATTCGGATGGAGAAAGTTTCAGAGGGTTGACCCGCAGTCCGTGGTACCGCGTTCCCAGCGCAAAATGTGCAAGGAAAGCGGGATAATCCTCTCCAAGCATAGCCTGCATTCGTTCAAGAAATGCAATTGGAAATCCGGTTTTCTGATCCAGCTCCATTATAGTACCTCTCTGTCAAAAATCAGGTGTGGCTGGGCTGGGGACGGAAGGTAATCTTGCCGGTAGAAGCATCCATTCCATCGACAATTGCCAAAGATTCGACACGGATGCCCATATCTCTCAGTTCCTGGCCGCCTTTCTGGAATCCTTTTTCAACGGCAATGCCAACCCCTTCAAGCGTTGCGCCTGCTTCCCTGAGAATCTCAATCAGGCCGAGTACCGCGCAGCCGTTGGCAAGGAAATCGTCGATGATCAGAATATGGTCGTCAGGCCCGATGAATTTCTGCGAGACGATGACATTGTAGATCTTTTTGTGGGTAAAAGACTCAATTTTTGCCGAATAGACATCGCCGTCCAGGTTGATGCTCTGCGACTTTTTGGCAAAGACGACCGGAACTCCGAAATGCTGTGCCGCAATGCAGGCAATTCCGATGCCGGAGGCTTCGATGGTCAGGATCTTGTTGATTGGACAGTCAGCGAACAGTCTTGCCCATTCCTTTCCAAGTGCATTAAAAAGGTCGGTATCCATCTGATGATTCAGAAAGCTGTCAACCTTCAGTACGTTTCCTTCTTTTACAATGCCGTCCCGGGCAATTCTTTCTTCCAGCAGTTTCATACTTTAATTCCTTTCGGTATAAATTTTTGCAGGTAATACAGACGGGATAAGACAGAGCAGCATCCTTGTCTTATCCTGCATTCCATGGTTGTATGAAATA